>DRJB01000015.1 GCA_011052355.1 Candidatus Kaiserbacteria bacterium | reverse complement strand
GGAGAGGAAAGTCCGAGCACAGCCATCTTTGCGCTTGCACGCAAGTGCAGAGGTGGAGCAGGGTAGCGGGTAACGCCCGTCTGTCGTGAGACAAGAGGTGCGAGCAGAGACGCCCGTCAGATGGAAACATCGGGGCATCTTCAGCTTTTTTAAAGTTTGAAGATGAGCTTCGCTATGGTGACTGCGAAGGTGAAACGGCAAAATCCTTACCTTTGTGCAAGGCCGTGCTTCCCGCCCCCTTCGCGCGCAAGCGCGCGAAGGGGGCGGGAAGAGCGCCGCTAGAGGCTGTCCGGCAACGGCGGTCCTAAGATAGATGGTTGTCCTTACCATACACATGTATATGTATGGTAAGACAGAACTCGGCTTATAGAATTGATTCCCCTCATACACGAAAAAGACCGGGCATACCCCGGTCTTTTTCTGTGGAAAACGGCGTAGATAAAATTATGCACCTGTAGTACACTAATGGTATGTACTTTGGGCAATCAATATTATTATCAATAGCGTGTCTTATCACACGTTCTTCATTAACAAAATAAATATATGTTTTCTAGATTTTCATTTTCATCACAAGACCGTTCATATGATAAATCAGCTCTATGGATATTCTTAGCATTATTCATTCTCGCGGCAGTGGTGGTAATACCAAATACCATATTTCCAATCTTCTCAACAAAGATAACCATTCTTGCGCTTGGTAGTATCGTGGCACTCGTATTATATGTGTTGGCACGATACTCTGTCGGTAATATATCACTCCCACCACTTCTTCTTATTGGAGCTTTATGGAGCGTTCCGCTTGCCTATGGTCTTTCCACCGTATTTTCCGGAGCCCCTCTTGCAATTTCGGTTTTCGGTCATTCATTTGAGGCGGATACATTTGGTTTTTTGTTTCTGATGGGTTTGGTCGGAACTCTTGCGGCATTTATCATAGAAATGCCTGTACACTACCGACACTTCCTTCGTATCAGCGCAATTTTAGCAATGTTTATCTTCGTGGTACAAGCATTGTTCATCATTGTTCATTATATATATCCGAATGCCATTTCCCCACTTCTTTCCGTGCTCGGGTCATGGTCTGATCTCACACTATTCTCGGGGCTTGTGGCAGTTATGGTGATGTTGGCTTTCAGATTTATTCCGCTTACGCGCCGAGCGAAATGGTATTTTGGTGTCCTTCTCGCTTTTTCTTTGCTGTACATGATTATTGCGTACAGTATTGCTACATGGGTGCTGGTGAGTATCACCGCATTGGGACTTTTTGTGGAAAGTGTCATGCGTCGTGTTACGCCTTTCTCACAACGCGCCGATACCTTTATAGAGGTGGAAACCGAGGATGGCGTTGCCGTTGCCGATGTTGAAACACACGAAATGGTATGGGACACAGATGCTCCATCTTACAGTATTGTCGCTCCGCTTATTGTGCTTGTAGTTTCATTATTTTTCATCTTGGGCGGAGCGGCAATCTCCGGTACGGTGAAAAATACACTGCATATCAATTTCCTCAATGTGCGTCCTTCGTGGCAATCAACCATGCGCATTGAGCATGCGTCGTACGGCACCACAGCACTTTTCGGTTCCGGTCCCGACACGTTCACAAAACAATGGCTTCTTTTGCGAAACAAATCTATAAACGCAACGCCATTTTGGAACACTAACTTTACCGGCGGTATTGGCTTTATTCCAACTTCGTTTATCACCACCGGTATTGTGGGTACCATCGCATGGCTCTTCCTTTTGGTAGCACTCATCACCGTGGGTATTCGTTCATTCATTGTAAAGGAATATGAAAATACTTCATTGCGCACCGTTTCGCTCATTGCATTTTTGGGCTCTCTGTTTGTCTTCTTGGAACTTATATTCACTGTTCCCGGACCGATCTCAATTGCGTTTGGGTTTCTTCTCTTGGGTATATTTATATCCACACTTCGCTACAGAAAAAATTCAAACACGCGTGTCATTTCTTTCATGGAAAGCCCTCGCGCAAGTTTTTCCGTTATTTTCATCCTGACGCTATTCTTATTGGTATTCCTCGCGGGAGCATATATGGTTGTGGGAAGATACACGGCGCAAGTATATCTGACGCAATCACAAAAAAATCTCTATGTGGGTAACATTTCCGCTGCTGATTCATCAGCGCTGAACTCATTGCGTTTTGCAAAAAGTGACGATGCCTATCGTACTCGCGCGGTCATTGCCGCAACAGCGGTACGCCAGCTTGAAAGAACGGCAACATCAACATCTCCCGCATTCCAAAAGCAAATTCAAAGCATCCTTTCACAGGGAATTGCAAACGCGCAGGCGGCGATACGTATCAATGCAGATTCATATATAAACTGGTTTGCGCTTGGAAATCTGTATCAAATCGCCATTCCTCTGAAAGTATCCGGTTCGTATGTAGCGGCACAGTCGGCATACTTCAAAGCGGCATCACTTAATCCGGTAAGCCCGCTCATCTTGTACACGCAGGCGCAAGCGGCGGTAGAAAATCGCTCATATGCCGATGCTAATTCTTTCCTGAAGAAAGCAATCGCACTAAAACAAAATTATACGCAAGCCATATTCCTTTTGTCGCAAGTTGATGTACAGTTGGGGAAAGCAAAAGAAGCTCTTACGGCGGCGCAGTCAGCGGCATACTTCTCTCCAAATAATCCGTATGTCTTGTTCCAGGTTGGAGTATTACGTGAAGCAACGGGAGATATGTCGGGAGCCATTCCGGTACTTAAGCGTGCCATTACTATCAATCCGAAATATGCCAATGCGCATTATTTCCTGGCGGTTGCCTATGCAAATAAAAAAGACTATAAAAAAGCAATTACAGAGCTTAAGGCGATTGTTAAATTGTCATCCGGCAATGAACGCACCATCGCGCCGATTATAGGAGCGCTTGAAAAAGGAGTCAATCCGTTCCATAAATCATCAGCAAAAAATCTCTCATCCGGAACTCCAATCAAAACCTCATCCGGTAAATAGCAAGTATGGTTAGAAATTTCCTACGGAAATTCGCGACACCAATACGCGGCCTACATCAGGCTGCGTATTTGCTTGCGATGCTCACGTTGGGATCGCAAGTGCTTGCGTTGATACGAGATAGAATATTCGCGCATGTATTTGGCGCCAGTACGCCTCTTGATATTTATTATGCCGCGTTCAAGATACCGAACCTTATGTTTGTGTTAGTAGCATCGCTTACTTCCGCATACGTGCTTATCCCTCGCATTACAAACGCATCGCAAGAAGAAACCAAGGAGCTTATCTCCCATGCCGTGTCTTTTCTTCTTATCATTACCGGCGTCATTGCGATTGTGGTTGCGATATTCACGCCGGAAATCCTCACCGCACTGTTCCCACGGTTAATAGCATCTTCATATGGCGATACCTTTGTCTTACTTGCGCGTCTACTTCTATTGCAACCGATTCTTCTGGGTCTCTCGGGTATCGCTGCAAGTGTGACGCAGGTTCACCGGCAGTTCATTATATTCTCGTTTTCTTCAATTCTATACAACATAGGTATTATCATAGGTGCGGTGGTGTTTTATCCGTATGTTGGATTGATTGGCATAGGGTATGGGGTGATATTGGGCTCCGTTGCATTTCTTGCAATTCATATTCCGGTACTATGGAAGGCGAAACTCATGCCACATTTAATGTGGCCATCAAGAGCGGTGATGATGCCTGTGATGAGAGAATCAATTCCAAGAACTCTTGCGCTTGGCGTGAGCTCAGTGGTTGTGTTGCTTATCACCGCTCTTGCCGCACGTGTCGGGTCTGGAACCATATCGGTATTTACCTTTGGCACCAATCTTGAATCTGTGCCACTTATGCTGATTGGAACATCATATGCGGTTGCGGCATTCCCGATACTCTCAGAACTTGCCGGAGATGAAAAACGCACCGAGTTTACCAAAATGTTATCAGCATCATCGCGGCATATCATTGTGTGGTCGCTTATCGTCGCCGGTATCGTCATTGTGTTGCGTGCGCACATAGTTCGCGTCATCTTGGGCTCCGGTCATTTCAATTGGAATGATACGCGCCTTGTTGCTGCGGTGCTTGCGATATTGGTTGTCGCTCTTGTGGCGCAGGGTCTGGTATTTCTTCTTTCTCGGGCATTTTATGCGATACAGTATTCATGGCGCCCACTGCTATATCAACTTGTTGGAGCAACGGTATCAATACTTGTTGCCGGTGGCGGGTTGTGGTATTTACATCGCGCACCGATAGTGCTTTCAACGGTAGGTGCATTGTTTCGCGTTCATGATGTTCCCGGAAACATTGTATTAATATTTGCATTTGCTATTATGTTGGGGCAGATAATCATCGCTGTATTGTTGCTGGCTTCATTTCATCGTATAGCGCCGGGATTTAATCGGTCATTGTTGCGTCCTTTTGTACAGGGACTACTTGCCGCCGTTGTTGCCGGATATCTTATGCGAATTTTTCTTTCATTTGCCGGTTCTATCGCACCTTTGACCACTCTTGTATCAGTCTTCACGCAGGGCGTTATTGCCGGTATGGTGGGGCTTGTCGGTGCCGGGGTTACTCTTTATCTGTTGCGTAACTCGGAATTTCGCGACATGCGACGTGCAGTGCATCATTTCCTTAAAAGTAAGATACCTACTTTTGGAGCATCATGAACAAAAACAACACTTTACATACACGCAATTTCAGCATTATCGCCCATATTGACCATGGGAAATCAACGCTTGCCGATAGGTTGCTTGAGCGCACAGAAACCATTGATAAGCGAAAAATGCGCGACCAAGTGCTTGATCGCATGGAGCTGGAGCGCGAGCGCGGTATTACCATAAAAATGCAACCGGTGCGTATGCGCTATCGCGCAGATGATGGCACCATATATACATTAAATCTTATTGATACGCCCGGACATATTGATTTTGCGTATGAGGTGTCGCGCGCGCTCAAAGCGGTTGAGGGTGTGTTGCTATTGGTTGATGCAACGCAGGGTGTACAAGCGCAAACACTCACCACACTTTCCATGGCAAAAAAAGTCGGGTGTGTTATTATACCAGTCGTCACTAAAATAGATTCCCCGCTTGCGCGTATCTCTGATGTGCATGATGAAATAATGAAACTTCTCTCGGTTAACAGGGAGGAAATTATTTCAGTATCAGGAAAGACAGGGGAGGGAATTGATACACTTCTTAAAGAAATAGTGAAGCGTGTGCCCTCACCCCGCGCTTCGTCATACGACGAAGCGCGGGGGCTAGTCTTTGACTTTTCATATTCCACTCACCGTGGCATCAGTGTGTATGTGCGTTTATTTGACGGGTCAATCAAAAAAGGTGACACGCTTATATTGCGCGCCGCCCTTAAGCAATACACTGCGCTTGAGGTTGGTATTTTTACACCTGACGAAGTGCCGGTTGAATGTCTTGAAGCAGGCGATACCGGCTACGTGGTAACCGGTATCAAAGAGCCCGGCGTGGTTGCGGTAGGTGACACGGTTGCTACCACTCACGGAACATTACCACCATTGGAGGGTTTTGAGCGACCACACGCGGTGGTGTGGGCGAGTGTGTATCCGGAGAGTCAGGATGATTTTCCGGACCTCAAGCGGGCGCTTGAGAGATTGCATTTGGCGGACTCCTCACTTTCTTTTGAAGAAGAATCTTCCGGTACGTTAGGGCGCGGGTTTCGGTGTGGTTTTTTGGGAATGCTTCATCTTGAAATAGTTATGGAGCGTTTGCACAGAGAGTTTTCACTTACTCTCATTGCCACCATCCCGACTATTTCCTATACGGTAACAACACAAAAAAAGCGCGAAGTTATCTATACGCCCTCAAGATTTCCTGATTTCGGGGAGATTATCTCAATTGAGGAACCATGGGCTCGTGTAGTACTCATTACTCCGCCGGAGGCACTTTCACTGCTTATGCAACTTTTTTATGAGCATGAGGGGGCGGTATTGGATACCAAAACATATTTAGATGGACGCATTGAGCTTGCCATTGAGATGCCTTTACGAGAACTCATGCGTGGTTTTTTTGATAGGGTAAAAAATGTATCCTCCGGGTACGCTTCTTTATCGTATACAATTCTTGAAGAGCGCAAAGCCGACGTGGTTAAAATTGAAGTACGCATCGCGGAAGAACCCATTCCGGCGTTTGCACGAGTGGTGTCGCGCAGGCGTGTGCAAGAAGAGGCGGAGCATATTGTTGAAAAATTATATAAAGTATTGCCACGGCAAATGTTTGTAACAAAAATACAAGTGTATGCGCTTGGTCGCATCATTGCCTCGCGCACTCTTTCCGCAATGCGCAAAGACGTAACCGGCTATCTATACGGAGGAGACGTTACCAGAAAGAAAAAACTGCTTGAAAAACAAAAAAAAGGAAAAAAACGTCTTGCCACGCACGGCAAAGTGCATATTCCCGAAGAAGTCTTTATGAAAATGGTGCGTGATTACGAATAGTATTTTTACGGTATACTGTGAGTAATGTCTTCATTATCGCGTAAGAAAAATAACGACACAAATTACATACGGCAAGGCATATTAATCGGCATATTTATACTTGTCATAGTGTGGTTAGGGTCTTTAATCATGGGACTTTTTTTTAAAGCTCAAATCGCATGGAAAACCGCCCAACATACGCAACGTGAAGCGCAGGTGTTAAAACACAGAGCAAACATACTTGAACAAAATATGCGTACGCTTGATACGGCACGCGGATATTCAGCATCAGTTCGTACGGCATTCGGAGTTGCCAGGCGTGGCGAGAGTGTTATCATTGTCGTACCGCCCGTTGTTGCGACAACTACGCCGATAAAAAAACCGTGGTGGAAGCGTATACTGCATTTGTAGGTTAAAGAGGTCAGACACCTTTAACATAACTTCAATCTATTTCAAGCGGATATGGTTTAGTGGTAGAACAGATGCTTCCCAAGCATCGGGCGGGAGTTCGATTCTCCCTATCCGCACAAATGGTAATTTAGTTACAAGTCCAGAAGCTGGTTGGCGCGCAATTTGCAGTTATTGAGTAATATGGTCCATACTGGTTTGATGTAGGCGAATTATTTATGGCAAGATATGTTGAAATAATGAGCTTTTGTCCATTAGAGCTATAAAAATATTCTCCACAGTTTCCACATATAGCACCTTCTCCACCTCCATTTTTCGGATCAACAGGAACTTTCGGCATATATGCTGGTACCAGATAGTTAGAAAATGTTTTCCATGAGCTATTTCTTGAATCAAATGAACCAGTAGGATAGCTTCTGTTGGTATCATAATAAATCTCCAATGCCTTACGTATTTGGTGTAGCTCGGAAATACGTTGGGTGTCGTCTGCTTTTAATCTTGCGGCATTGAGGCTTGCCACTATGACGGCAGAGAGAAGTCCTATTATAGCTATTACAACGAGTAATTCAATAAGTGTAAACCCTTGTTCTTTAGCTGTGTATCTATTGGTAATCATGAAGTATTATCTATGGAGTCCATCCTGGTGGCGCTTGTTCCTGATGTATTGGGATAAAATGTGGCTTACTTGAACTTAGCACAAAGAAAGTGATAATTACAGTGACTATTATAATTCCAAGCAAGACATAGGTAGCCTGTTGTTTGCTCTTCACGATACCTATTTTAATAAGGAAATCTATAAACGTACTATGCGATTCCGTGCGACTTGGCGCGCGGTATCCCGGTTCTTCAAATTGAACTCCCCCGTTACTCATACTTATATTTTATAAGTAAGTCACACATAAAGCAATACATATTTGTGTATTATATTTATGTATTTGAACGAAGCATGTCGCGCTCAATGTCTTCAAAAGTGCCATTGACTTTTTTACCGGGGTTGAATATGTCCGCGGGGTCAAATATCTGTTTTGTTTGCTCAAAAAGTTTTTCCATTTCTTTACCGAATAATTGTGGAATGTATGGTGTGCGAATAATGCCGTCATTGTGTTCACCTGTGGTGGTACCACCATAGCGAATAACAAGGTCATAAACTTTCGGAGCAAGCTCAAGCACCACTTTTCTATTTTCCGGTTTCGCGATATTCATCAGCGGAATAATATGAAAGTTTCCGCTTCCGGCATGTCCCGCGATGGTGTAAATGAAGTGGTCTTTATACTGATCAAGAAGTGCGTTGAGTTCCGGAAAGAATTTCGGATAGGTTTCCGGTGGTACAACGAAGTCATCAATGAATGGACTTGCATAAAGTCCGTGCAAGTTTTTTCGCAGAAGTGAAAAACTTTCTCGTCGCACAATCCAATATTTTTCTGATTCTTTTTCGTTCTTTTCTATCTTTGTTTGGAGATGAAGGTCTTGCAATGCCTCTCTAGCTTTGTTTGCCTTAGCGTCCGCTTCCTCAATGGTATCTTCGGCAAATTCCGCCATGAGAAGCATTTTTGGAACACCACCGGTTGCCACCATTTCAATCTCAGGAATAAAATCAATTCCCAATCGCGCCGCTTTTACAAAGCCCATTTGTTTGAGCATCTCGGGAATGAATTTTACCGCCAATGTAAATGTTTTATCATCATAGGATTCAAAAGATTCCGGCTTTTCAGCAAGAACTCTGTGTACCACCTCGGGAAGTATATCCATACCGGTAAGAAAAATAACTAGCATCGCTCGATGCGGTTTTGGCACCACGAGTCCCAATTTTGCTTTTGTCCACAGAGCAAGTGTACCTTGTGAGCCACAGATAAGTTTTGCGAGGTTGAAAGTATTGGTTTTTTTATCTCGTATGCTCCACAGGGCATAACCCGCTGAATTTTTTGAGACTTTCGGTTTGCGAGTTTCTATCAATTTCGCATTTTCAGTAATGAGAGTATCCATACGGCGATAGATATCTCCTTCCAAAGTATTAAGTTTTTTCTTCTCCTCAAGTTCTTCCGGAGTAAGCGCTTTGAATGTGGTGACTGAGCCATCAGAAAGCACCACTTCAAGCTCCTCCACATATCGTTCCGTTTTTCCATACTCAAGGGTGCGTTCCCCGCCGGAATTGTTTGCGACAATGCCACCCATAGCACATATCTCTCTACTTGCCGGATAAGAGGGGAGTAGCATGTTTTTCTTTAAGGTTTCTTTTTCAAAATCGCGATAATAAACACCTGGCTCCGTAATGGCATAGTCATCACCAACTTCAATAACATGATTCATATGTTTTGTAAAACTTGCCACTATTGAAGTGGTGAGTGGACCACCTGACATGTCTGTACCACCCGAGCGTGCGGTAACTGAAATTGCACTATCATCTTTTTTCGCCATTGCAACCGTTTTTACCAATGCGGAAACATCTTCTGTGTTTGTCGGATAAACTATTAATGAGGGGGTGAGTGTAAAAAGACTGGTATCTCTGCTTGCTTTCTGTATATCTTCTTGCGCATCGGTTATTTCTCCCTTAAATGTGCGTTTCAGATTTTCTTTTGTTTTTTCGTTCATGATATTTGATTGAGTAATGATGAATAAATTTATTATACCGTTTTCCCGGCGCCCATCTGCGCGGCGATGGCAGTTGCTTGCGGACTTCCGGATTTTGCTTTAACGAAACGAGCAACAAGCATTTTGCCCATTTCTGATGTTTGCATCCACGCAAACGACCACACCCATACGAAGCCGACCACCCATAAAGGAATGGCGGTGGTGAACCAACCACTCAACGCCCATAGTGTGGCGACCACTTGCGTTGAAGAAATTGCCACCATCACTTGCCAGCTTGGAAGATAGCGGAACCACCGCTTTTCCGTGTGGGCTACGTAGATAAGGAAATTTCCCGATACCACCAACTGAAGGAAGAATAATGTTTGTATTTGTCCCCAGGGCAAGTGCAACATAAACAATACAATATAAAGTGTCAGCATACTGTTTACAACACCGGTGATACCATACGTGGTGCCCAAGAAAAATCGGCGACGCACGTCAATTGTTTCCGGAGTATGCGCGGTATGTACGTGGTCAAACGCAAGAGAAACGATAGGGAGATCGTTAAGAACGGCAAGCAAAATAATTTGCACGGTTGTCAATGGATAATTTCCAACCAATATGCCGATAAGTCCAATAGTCAAGATAAGCCGAGCGCTTTCCGAGATACGATATACGGAATAGTGATAAATGCGCATAAATACTTTTCGTGCGTCAATAATGGCATCGTTTATTACAGATATGCCATTTGTAAGAATAACAATGTCTGCGGTGCTACGCAGGGCATCAACCGAGTTTTTTACTGCAATGCCCACATCTGCCGCTTTAATGGGCGGAACATCATTTACGCCGTCGCCCGTCACCGCAACCACATGGCTCTTCTTCATTGTTTCAACCGCTAAGTATTTATCTTTCGGTAGTACCTCGGCAAAACCATCCGCGGTTTCCATTACCGCGGGAAGTGTCTCAAGAGAATCAAAAATTGAGCGCGGAAGAATTTTTCCATTAAGCCCAAGTTCTTTGGCAACTTTTTGTGCTATTTGAATACCATCACCGGTGAGCATTTTTACATTTATTCCTTCATCGTGCATGGTTGCGATGGTTTCTTTAGCGTCTGCGCGCAGTGTGTCGGAGAGAAACAATATGCCTATCGGCTGAAGGTCGTGCTCTTCGGTGGTATTTTTCCCGGCGGCGACCGCAAGAGTGCGGTCGCCGCGTTGCGCTGCCTGCGAAACTTCCTCATCAAACAATTTTAATATCGTCGGCGATTTGAATTTGCACAATGTGCGAATGATGCTTGGCGCGCCAAGCGCTATTGTCCACGTATCACTTCCTTCGGTTACTATTGCGGTGCTTCGCTTTCTTTGCGAATCGCCCGGGATAAATTTTTGTTGTGGCAAGCTACTGATTAACAGTGTTTTTGCTTTTTCAATGATAGCTCCTTCAAGCGCGTTTCCTTCCGCAGAATCTGTGGCGCTCACCGCAAACTTCAGCACCTCTTTTTCATCTTGCGCCGTGAGTGTTACAACCTTATCAACGCGAATACGATTTTCCGTCAGTGTGCCTGTCTTATCGGAAAGCAACACGTCTACGTTGGATAGATTCTCAAGTGAAGCGATACGTCGCACGATTGTATGTTTTTTTGCGAGCTCAAGCACACCGACACTTATAATAAGGCTCATAACCGTGGGCAATGCTACCGGAATGCCCGCGATAAGAAGCGAAATATCAAGAGTAATGACTTCAATGAGCTTGATGCCTGGATGGCTCATCAGGAATATGGATAGAATAGCGATGACGATGATGGCGAATATGGAAAGGAAGCGCGAGATTGTCAAAATGTCTTGCTCAAGCGCACTTCGTTTCTTTGTGTGTTCAACAGACGCGAGTGTTTTTCCGAAATAAGTATGATTACCGGTTGCGGTTATGGTTACCAACGCGTTGCCGGTAGAAACGAAAGAACCGGAATATACCGTTTCTCCCACCGTTCGTGAGCGGGGAAGTGATTCCCCTGTGAGCATGGATTCATTAAGTGAGAGGTTGGTTTCAGATATAATTTGCGCATCTGCCGGTACCACAGCACCAACAGTAAGCATTACTATATCCTTAGGTACGAGCTCTTTAGAAGGTATTTTTTGCCATGCTCCGTCGCGCTTCACCCGTGAATATACAGTGAGATGTTCTTGCAGTTTTGCGATTGCCTTATCGGCTTTCCCTTCGTGCCAAATGCGAATACCGAAATTTACCAAAAAAAGCGCAAGAATAATCAATCCATTTCCCGCTTTGCCCACCGCAAAAGAAAGCCCGGACGCCGCAAGAAGCATGAGCGAAATTGGAGTTATAACCCACAAGAATACTTTTACGATAAATCTCTGTTTTTTTTCTTCAAGAATGTTCGCGCCGTTCTCCTTTCTGATATGTTGCGCTTCAGCTGACGAAAGCCCTGCCGGTTCATGCGTGTTTGTGTGTGCGGTAACTGCATTCATAAGTATGGCGTTAACGCGCGATTGATTATTTTCGGCGCAAAAGCGCAAAATGGAAGCTTATATAAGATAGATACGTGGTGATGATGACCGCAATCCATGAAAGCCAAACCGGGATGAGCAAGGTTCCAAGGTAAAGAGGAAGTCCAAATGCAATTCTTACCCAGTGCAACAACGCAACGGCGGCGAAGAGTATTCCAATTGCGTAGAGCATCGTACGTTCACGCACGGTGCGCACGGGAAGCGCGATGCCCCATCCATAATGCACCAAAATAAGCGCGAGCATAGCATCAAACAATACAACTGGAAGGACGGTGGCATTGGTGATGGTTGCTCCCATAAATGACAATGGAAGCATATGTATTCCCGCCATCCACACAATTGCCGTTGCATCAGCAAGCACTACTCCGGTTAATAATTTAGCAAGTTCTCGCAGGTTATGATTCATAGTATTATTTTTAAGAAATAAAATTCACGAGCGGACACATATATAGTGTTTATATATACTATGTACCAATTATGCTTGGGTGTATAGGAGATTGTGTGTGTATAACTATTGTGTATGCGGGTGTGTGAGTGGAGGAGCCCACCCCTCGCCCGGCGCTGGCGCCGGGCGAGGGGTGGGCATAAAATTCTGTGTTGCTATCTGTGCAAGGTGTGCGCGAGCGCCATGCCACCATATATGCCACACAAATCCCCGAGCTCGCCGCGCACAAGGCGCGGGAGCTCGGGGAAGATATGCATGCGCTCAACAAGTCTCTCCGCGACAATTTGCAATGGAATGTCTTTCATTACCGAGCCACCAAGCACCACGCACTGGGGCGACCAGTGCACTATGGTATTGTACAGTCCGTCTGCGAATATTTGTGCCACTTCATTCCACATTTTTTCATCTTTAATATTTTTTGATGATGTGCCATAGCGTTTTTCAAGAGTGCTCCCGGAAAGCACTTTCTCAAGTAGTTGTGCCTCTCCTTCAAACGACACAAGCTGTTGTCCGATTTCAAAACCGAAATAAGTCCGGTCAATGGTTTTGTTAACTATGCGTGCGCCACCAACACCGGTACCGACGGTAACGTACGCCATTATTGAGCAGTCTTTTCCGGCGCCCTCAGTCGCTTCGCCAAGCGCTCCGAGCGCCGCATCATTTTCAAAATATACCGGAACTCCAAGAGAAATAGTTGCGTCGGATACGGTAAAATGATGTACCCACTTTGGAAGGTGTGGTGATTGTACCAACTCGGTACGGTCTGGCGAACACACACCGGCAATACCAATTATCGCCATTTCAAGTGGTTCTCCATTATAAAGCTTTTGCACAGTGGTTCGCACGCGCTCCAGACCCTCTTTGGGAGTGTCAGGAGTATCAAAAGTTTCTTTTCCGAAGATGGTTTTCCCGTCAGCACTGACCGCTACTCGCGTTTTTGTTCCGCCAATGTCTACCAGTATCACCATGGTATTTTTGCAAGCCGTTGTTTGAAGTCATCAATGATTGGGGTGTGTGCGTCCGGTACGCCATCTCGCTTGGCTAGTTCCACCGCCACAGACGTACCGGTTTGTATCACTTCAATGGCTCCCGCAAGCGAGGAGAGTTGTGGAGCAATCGCCATCTCGCAAGAAGATATTTCTCTTTTGGTAAATATTTCGCGCATCAAGCGCATGCGCGCGCGTATGCGCGGGTGGTCTTTTTCATCGGTTACAAAAACCGGAAGCAACGTGTGTATAATTTCTTTTGATGAAGCGACGGCGTCATATCCGGAGAGTTCGTTGTGGCATGCTTCGGGAATGGTGTTTGCAAATGCTGGTATCTTTGCCGTTTCATTGAGAGTGATTTTCAAAATATAACCAACTGCAACATTTCGAGTAGAGGTATAAAAAACAGGGATTTTGTGTGCAAATATATCTGCAAGGGACGCACCTTCTTTTTCTCGCGTGTCTGTTGAAAGTTCCTCACCACTTTTTTTGATATTCACGAACAGTTCTTCCTCATTGAGGAGTTTTGTAAGTGCTCGCAGTGCATACCCGAGTGTCATACGTGGTTCAACGCCGTCTTTGGGAAATATAATTGTGGGAATACCGGCATCGCGTGCTTGCGCAAGTAATGTCCCTCCCGAGGTGATTGCGGCGCAGGGTATGTTTTCTTGCAGAGCGGTATGTAATACATCAAGCGCTTCTTCAGTTTCGCCGGAATATGAGCTCACTATAACGAGCGTGTGCGCGAGTTGTTCCTCGGGGATAATCGGCAGACTGTATTCATGACGCACTGTTAAAGGAAGTGCGGGTGCTTCGCGCAATAATAAATCCGCTCCAAGATGTGAACCACCCATGCCACACAAAAAAACATTCTGTAAAGAATCTTTGCTCAGTTTATTTTCTCGTTCGTATGTCGGCTCCCAATGAAACTGCGCCGGCATGAGCGAAATTTGTTCTCGCATTGACATACATTCATTATACACTTCCGTGCGAAATTATATATCTTCGTGTGTGAGTAGTTCTGTAATAAAGCGATACGTATCACGGGGGTCTGTTACTTTATGTGTGTGTGCTTGCGTACGTAACACCGCCTCATCGTTGCCACCGTTTTGCAATTCGTCCCCGATGTATAACATGTGTGTTATTGGTATAGAAAGAAATTCCGAGAGCCTTTCTATGCCATATGCTTTATCAATTCCTTTTTGGGTAATATCAATAGTGGTCATTCCGCCGATGTGTACTTCGTACTCACTCAACAACGGCACAAGAGAGGCGTGCAGTATTTCTCTTTTTTCTCGTGTGGGGTCCCACGTACGTTTTTGTTCCAGTGGAGCATTTTGCCCAAGCGCTGAAAATGAAACTTCTGTTCCGCGAAATTCAGTTTGTGTTCCATAGAGTGTGGTATTCGGAAAGATGACACGTGTGCTTTTAACAGCTTGTTCAATTGCTTTTGTAATGTGTATAGCTTCCGTATCAGTTAAGAGTTTTTCATACACCGTGTGCCACTTTGTATCGCGATAATAATAAAGTGCCGCTCCGGAGGTGGGTAGGAAATATAATTTTTCCAACTGTGTGTTAGCGGGGAGCTGGTTGGCAACTTGTTTGTGCAGTTGCTTAAATTTTCCTCCTGAGGCGATTGCCACGCGCGAGTGCGCGAGTAATTGTGTGAGCATTTCCGCCATGCGTGCGGTGATAGGTTGCTTGCTTTCCGCGATTGTCCCATCTAAATCAAAAATAAATACTTCAGGTTGTGTCATGTTGTTTGTGTGCGTAGTTTATGCACTATGTGATCCACACTACCTATTGCCACACCAAGCACTCTGTCTCCACCGCCATAATATACAAAAATTGTATCCCCGCGCATCACCGCTCCGCAAGAAAATACCACATTATTGACGATACCGTTTTTTTCATATGGTTCGGTCGGCTCAAAAATCGGTTCAATGGTGCGCGCGGTTATTTCCATCCCATTTTCTTTCAGTAGAGCGGCGCCAAAGCGATAAGTGTTATCGTGTGAGACACCATGGTATATCAAAAGCCATCCATCGGAAATACGTATGGGCGGTCCCGTGATACCAACTCTCACTTCGTCCCACATGTGGGAGCGTGGCGATAATATCTCAATGCAAAGTGTTATCGGTTTTCTGAAAGAAAGGGTGGAGACAGTGTCAGCACATATATTGTTATACACTCTGTGATACAGCAGATAATTTTTTTGTATGGTTTGCGGTAGAAGACCAATGTCTTTATCATCTACGTTTTCAGGAGTAATTAAAACCGGCATACTCCATTTTTCCCATTTGTGTTTACGAAAATCATCAATAGAGATTGAGGTGTATGCTCCGCGCGGAGAGTGTACGCCATCGTACGCAGTGTATGTCATGTGTATTCGCTCATTAATGATTGATACGCGCGGGTCTTCACAACCTGAGTTCCAATGAGGGTCTCCCTTTTTTTGTTCAAAATCCGCACGTGGTGTATATATGGGTGTGTCAAGACGCTCATCAATGTGGAGAGCATCTTTTGTACGTGCATACCCGATTGTTGAGGTGTTGTTTTTATCCATGGCGCGATAAAGCAAGTGTACCGAACCGTCAAGGTCAAATGCGGCGGCATTAAATACAGCCAACTCTTCAAAACCGTTTCCTCTTGGTTGTAATATTGGATTGTGTGTACTGCGTTGTAGCATTTCAACAGCATGGTGTTTCTTTTGGTAGGTTGGTGCATGACCTGTTATTTCTTTTCGCAACAGTGGCGAAAAGATAACACCTATGAGAATTCCGGCAACAAATGAGGTGAGAAAAAGTGCGAGTATATAAAAGATCAGTGTCATGGCGCGTCTGTGCGGCCAAAATCGTCCTCAATACGAATAATGTCATTTTCATCAAAATTCCCTGTCGCTATTTCAAGCAGGCGTATTCCTTCATTGCCACCTGTAATCCTATGTATTGTATCAGCTGGTATTTCAAATTCATCATTTTGTCGCGCACGGAGTTCTTTTGTCTCAATTGTTACAGTGCCGTTCCCGGAGATGACATGCCAAAACTCACTTCTGTGTTTGTGTTTTTGCAAAGAAAGACGTTTGTTTGCCGAGACGTTTAATATCTTTACTGTTGTTTGCGTATCGTGAGTGAATTGGTCAAAAGAACCCCACGGGCGGTTTTCGTGATAGTGATAAGAGGTTTGCATGTTTCTTTAAAGTATATGACAGGCGTGCCGTGAGGTATAATTGTTTATCCACAGTACCTGTTGTCCGTATCGGACATGAACCTGAAACCACAGGGTCGGAACATCTGGGATGTTCCGACCCTGTGGTTTAGTAAAATGCATACCCAACCAAACCGGCATCCAACTAAGTTGTCCACCGCACAATACTTGAATGTAATATCATTTGTTGTATACTGTGCGATAGCGGGGTAGAGGAGAGGTACCTCGGGGGGCTCATAACCCCCAGACGCCGGTTCAATTCCGGCCCCCGCAACAAGGATTACACACAATGGGAGCCCCCGCGGGGCTCCCATTGTGTGTTGTATGTGACCCCACGGGGAATCGAACCCCGATTTACGCCGTGAAAGGGCGCTGTCCTAGCCGTTAGACGATGAGGCCAAAAACCGTGTATGTATAATGGCATATTTTTATCGGAATAGCCAGAGGAGTGCTGATTTCTGCCTGAATACACAAATATAATTTAGCTATAGTATGTCTTTATTATAGTGGTTAAAAATGCTAGGCAATAGACATTTGCACTTGATTTATTTTTGAGTATGTGGTAGGTTAATGAAGTAGGTCGATATTACATTGCCGGTCTAATAACTGGAAGGTTTCGTTTTTTACAAGACGAAACTGGACACCTATAACAAAATATGGATTCAGATAACACAAACACAACCAATCCTGCACCTGAAGCAACACCTGAAGGAGCAACAGCTCCCGAAGAAACAGGAACAGAAGAGCAAGCTGCCTAACACTTCTCTATCGGATGCAGCCCTATGCCTTTACTGAAGGTATAGGGCTGCATCCTTTTGTTTGGTGTGTATGTTAAAATACCTACACCACTTGTTGGTCATTAACGTGGTCACACATTAACGGGGTTATGTGTTTATTCAGTGGAGAGGTGGCTGAGTGGTTGAAGGCACCGGTTTCGAAAACCGGCATGGGGGAAACTCCATCGAGGGTTCGAATCCCTCCCTCTCCGCAGATTTTCGAAAAGGGTTTCTGAACCAAAAATATGGTCGGTACGAAGTGCCGTCTGTTCTGAATCCCCCTGCCGAATCCAGAATCCAAAAGTGTTTTCCACGCTCCGCGTGCTTTCTCTCGCGCCCTGCAGGGCGCGAGAGACGACGACTCCACCACGCCACATCGCACTCGTTGCGACGAGTGCGATCGCCCGACCAAAATAATTTTCTTTTCAATTTTTTGTTCTGCTTCTCCTCAGACCCCTCCGCCGATAGGTGAAAAGAAAGGTAAAGAAATGGTTTTGGTCGGGCGGGTTCGCTCAGAAATTCCAAAATGGCTTATTGATATTATAACATTTTTCTTTCTATTTTCTGCCACCACTCCTCCATTTCTTCGCAAACTTGGCGCTATGCCTGTGGTAAATTGTCCGTCCGTTCGCCAACGAGAAACACCTCGCATGGCTGGCTCATACTTCGCCAAGCCTCTGCGGTGTTCTCGTGGCTCGCTCATTGCCTCCGATTAAAGTTTTGTGTAAATCGTACTGAAAAGAAAAAGGATTGTGCTAAACGCACAAGCAAATCATATTGCGCTTACCCCACCCAATTGCGCGCGCAAGCGTTGCCCCTTATTTATTTTTTATGCCAATTTTCATTTTCTGTCTTATTTCTATTAAATAAGCTGAGGATTTTTGTTTTAAAATATCCATGTTAGTATCAGCCAATTCTTCAAATTTCTCAAAATCTTGTAAAGCATTTACTATATTTTTTTCTTTAAACCAGCTTAAATAACCAATCCAAAAATATAACTGATGTTTCGATGGATTGTTTTGCAAAATATTTAAATTAAATTTACGCACCTCTTTGACAGTAACTTCTTCTGTTAAATAATTTTGTTTTTTAATTTTCTGACATAAGCGCAAAGCGTTGGTGTAATCCTCTTTCCAAAAATATAGAAAGGCTTCATTGTATCTCCACTCATAACTATTTTTAGTATACCCTCTTGCTTTTTTTGTACTCTTAAGAGCCTCATCTATATTGTTGTCCACTGAAAAATCTATCATTGCTTTGAGTAACCATGCTCCATAGTTATTATTATTTTCATCTATTGATTTTTGTATAAACTCTTTTGTTTTTTCTATATTATTATTTTCAAAATACCACTTTGCAATCCAAAATAGCTCATCTGAGATTAAAATTGGTATACGATTTCTAATCTCCTGTATGTGAGGCGGTAAGGGTTTAAATGTATTAAACTGTTCCTTTAATCCATTATGAAGTTGCAAGGCTAGTCGTGGATCATTAGAAACAAAAGCAGCAACTCCAATAATATATTTTGTTGCCAGGTGCACTATCTTTGCCGAAGCCTCAAATCCTCTGAAGCTTCTCTTTTCTAAAAAATTTACCTCAGAAGGAAGAACCTTTGAAAAATCTCTTGAAATCTCTTGACTTAAATTCTGAGAAATCGGCTTGTGAACAACATAACCTTGAAAGTTCAAAAAATATTTTTCTCCTTCATCTCCGTCTGTCCTTTTTTTAACATCACCCCAAACATAAAAGTGGGCTTTTATTTTTTTGTTAAATTTTTCTAAAATACCTTTTGGATTGTTTGATTCTATAATTTGTTTTGAAAAATGATTCTTTAAAAAAATTATTTCAGAAAAATTTAAAATTCCTTCTTGTTGAAAATCCTTTTTTAATTTGCCAATAAAATCGGCTTTCAGCCTCTGTCTCTCTTTTTCATTTTCTGAAAAAATAGAAATTACAATTCCAACTTCCTCTTTTTTACTTCTTGGTAAACGAAATTTCTTAAATGTCCAAAATGAAATCCATGAAAGTATAAGCACCGTATAAATTACAGCTTTGACTTCTAAACTAATAAATTGATTTATAAAATTATCAACAAGAACAAAAGCACCCAAAAATAAAGATATCCCTATAATTAGGGTTTTAACCTCGGGCAATTTTTCTTCTGTTATGTAATTTATATTTTCTAGATTCATATCCACATAATTTATTTGTATTTTCTACTCATTTTCTATATAATTATAATCGAAAGTAATTAGAAAATCAAATCATAAAAATATGACTACAAAAAGACAAAAAGAAATTTTAGACTTTATAGAAATACATAAAAAGAAAAAAGGTTACGCTCCTTCTTTTGAAGAGATTAAAAAGAAATTAAAACTAAAATCTGTTTCAACAATACACTACCATATAAAAAAGTTGGAAAATTTAGGTTTGCTACACAAAGGAGAAAATAAACCTCGTTCGCTTGATGTTTATGAAAAAGAAAAGATGATAAATGTTCCACTTCTTGGAATGATTTCGGCTGGGCAACCAATTGAGGCAATACAGGACAGAGAAACAATAGCTGTCCCACAATCACGAGTTCCTAGAATGGGAGAATTTTATGCTTTGCGTGTGGTTGGAGATAGTATGATTGATGAAAATATTCACAATGGAGACATTATTCTAGCTAAATATCAAAACACAGCTAGCAATGGTGAAAAAGTCGTGGCTTTGATTGATGGATATGAAGCAACACTAAAGAAATTTTATAAAGAGCGTGGTCATGTAAGACTACAGCCTGCAAACGAGAAACTTGAACCTATTATAATTCAAAAAAATAGGGAGTTAATTATCCAAGGTATTGTAATTGATGTTATAAAAAATGAAGAGGAACTACAAACAGAATCTATAATTACCTCAGACAAAATAAAAAGGGATTCTAAATTGCCTCTAAATAAAATTATTTTAGGAGATGCTATTCAAGAATTAAGGAAACTTCCAAATGATAGTTGTGATGTGGTTGTTGTAGACCCCCCCTATAATATCGGTAAAGATTTCGGTAATAATATTGATAAAAGAGAGTTTGGTGAATACGTTGAATGGTGTAAAAGTTGGATAAATGAGTGTATTCGCGTAATGAAACCAACAGGAACACTTTTTATATATGGCTTTAGTGAAATATTAGCACATCTTTCGGTTGAGATACCTATAAATAAACGATGGCTAATTTGGCACTACACAAACAAAAATGTTGCTTCGTTACATTTTTGGCAAAGAAGCCATGAATCAATTATATGTGCATGGAAAGATAAGCCTGTTTTTAATCGTGACGATGTTCGCGAACCATACACAGATGGTTTTCTTAATGGTGCGGCTGGAAAAAAAAGAAAGGCAACTGCTGGTAGGTTTAGTAACGGAGAAAAAGAAACCGTTTATAAAGCACATGAGGGAGGAGCTTTACCTCGAGATGTTATAAAAGTACCAGCTCTTGCTGGTGGAGCAGGAATGACCGAACGGTGGTTTTTATGTAAAACATGCAAAGGTGTTTTTGAACCAAAACAATTAAAAAAACACAGAGAGCACGATGTAATGAAGCACCCTACACAAAAACCTTTAGAGATAACTCGTAAACTTATTAAATCATCGTTGCCTCAAAAAGGTGGGGTTGTACTAATTCCTTTTGTAGGAACTGGATCAGAGTGTGTTGTTGCCAAAGAACTAGAACAAAACTATATAGGTTTTGAAATCAATCCTGACTATATTAAAATTGCACAAAAATGGCTCAAGGAGACAAAAGTATCAGCAAAATTATTTTAGTTTGCATCAATTTCTTTTTTCTTTGGCAAGAAAGTATCTGCGGTAAATACAACAAATCCATTTTCAAATGTTTCTGTCCTAGTGTCTTCTAAAAATCTTAAGTACGGAACTCTAAATTCTCCTTTCTTTGTTTTTGGATCAGATAAACATGCTGGTACTTCATATAAAATATCAATAGGCTCTCCGTCCATAACATTTTTTCTCGCTAAAGGTTTACTACTTTTAACACCCGCATGCGATGTTTTTTTAACCTGATAGTTGAGTGCGTGTCTTTTATATTCTACCCTTATATCTGCTCCTTGATGATCAAGTTTCTCTGACATTAACACTGTACCATCACCAAAAACAGACTCTGCAACATATCCAGCATGTATTTGAGTAATTAAACCCGCCCAAGTTCTGTAAATTCTTGCTTTAAGCCCGCGACGGAAACAATCCTCACACATTGTTGTTTTAATTCTGAATTCATCGATAGTAGATCCTTTTTCTTGTAAATATCTTTTATAAAAATCTTCAAACGATACAAATTTTTTCTCCTCCCAATAGACTGTATAGAGTAATTCTATCGCCTGAATATTTTTAGGTAAATCCATCTCAACAATTTTTATTGTGCTGTATTCCTTACGATATTTTTGAAGTTGTACTGTTTTTAGAAAATTTGTAAATTCTTTGAATTTTGTCATAATTATTTTTTAATTAAAAACCAATCCACACTTTTTTTATATAATTTTGCAAAAGCTTCCAATTCAATAACATCTAACCTCCGCTCACCACGCTCAATTTTTGATACAAACGATTGAGGTTTTTTAAGTTTTTCTGCAACTTCAACCTGCATTAAACCAAACTCATGGCGAGCTTTAAGTAAATTTTGAAGTACAGTTTTATATTTTGTTGAATGAATTGACTTATCCATATTTAGTATTGTATATCCTATTGTAGAATACCCCAACTTAGGTTATAATGAACTCTGAGCGAACCCGCCCGACAAAACCATTTCCTTTTCAATTTTTTGTTTGCCTCCTCTCCAAACTCCTCCGCCGACAGGTGAAAAAAGAAAGGTAAGGAAATGGTTTTGTCGGGCGGGTTCGCCGTAGCGATAGCAGAGGCGTGTGGCGCGTCACAGTTGACTCAAATGCGTAAGATTAAGTTTAGAGTCACCATGTTCTCCGCGCGTAAGATATTGTTGCAAGCCACCACGCGCTCGGCGCATGGAAAGTTAGGAGCTTCGCTCAAAAAAGGTTCGCGCAAAGGTTACAATCTCTCCGCATAGTAAATTTTTTTTAAATAATTATGAAAACAGCATTAATAATACGTGGGGCATAAGAATTTTGACTGGAACAAAATCAAAGGCAGTGCCGGGAATGTTGCGGTATTCCATGGAGACAATAATCCATACGTACCACTTGATGAATCAAAAGATTTTGCCGAAAACTTGGGGTCAAAACTACAGTCATCCCAGACGGTGGCATCTCAATGAATTAGCGGGGTATGTGGAGTTTCCGGAATTACTTGGATACATCATTGCTCGCAATAACACAATCATGGTATAAAAATGGTGGCAAGTAGGTATATGTTATTGTACAGTGTAGTTAATACTATATGAAAAGACAAGTGATTTTGATACATGGTGGGGAAGCTTGGGGAACATACGAAGAGTATATGAATTTCCTGCGCACAACAAAGCTGGCAAACCCGGTGACTGAGCAACCAAAGAAGTGGGGACATTCTTTTGCTGAAAAACTGGGAGATAATTTTCAGTTGATTACTCCACAAATGCCATGCGCTTGGAATGCAAAATATGATGAATGGAAAATTTGGTTTGAAAAATATATCCCATATGTCCACGATGGGGTTGTGCTTATCGGAAATAGTTTGGGTGGTATTTTTCTCACAAAATATCTCTCTGAAAATATTTTTCCGAAGAAGATAGAATCCTTACATTTATTGGCGGCTCCGTTTGGTGATAGAAGTTGCGGAAAGGCGGGCTTTACATTGGGTAATTCTTTAGAGAAGATTGAACAGCAAGTTTCGCATATACATTTGTATCAATCAAAGGACGACCCTGTCGTTGACTTCGGAGATTTTGAGGCATACGCAGAAGCACTCCCAAGCGCAAAAAAACATATTTTTAAAAATAGTGGACATTTCCAAGTTAAAGAATTCCCGGAGCTCCTTAATAATATTAAAGAGTAAATTGAATATAATGACTAAAAATATCTGACAAGAAACTCTAATGTATCTCTTCGTTTTCTTTTTTGTCAGGCTCCTTTTCCTCTCCTCTTTCTTTCTCTTTTGGTTCTTTTTGAATAATCGGTGCAAGAGGCAATAATTCCGGAAGACGATTTAGATAGGGAATATAGGGGAAGAGAATGAATATGAGCAAGAGCGCTCCAAGTATCTCACCTGCGATTTGGTCGCCATAGGGATTTTCTAATAGATTAAAAGCGCTGTTAGACCACCCAAGTGGTAAGAGCCACCATGAACCGGGAGGAAGCACCCATATACCATGAGCCTCATTTTCATCTTTTGCCATACCGTACTCAGCAGTATCCATATGAAGCGATGCTGCTTTGTCATGCAATACATTCATATCAAGCAGGAAGCGTAAGGTGTATGTGTAGTTAGAGTTTTGATTTTCTTGGTTCAATAATGATTGATACAATCCGCTTTTCGCTATGGGCATTAGTGTGTGTATCATGGAGATGACAGGGTTTGTGGTGCTTGCAACAGCGTTCGTGCTAGTTCCTACATTGTTGGTACTTGTAGCGGTGACATACGATTTTGCTTGTTGTATATATGCTTTTTGTTGAGCTGGTGATGCATTGACAAATGTTGTCCAGGCGTTGTTGTTTTGATTATGTATCAAGAACTGCTTATAAGGGGTAACCACAAAGACACTTCGTGTATTAAATGTGTAAGGATCAATGGAGTCAAAATACGTTGCCGTACCTGAAGTGTGATTAAACTCTTGCAACATCGTTGTTGCCACGAGCGTTGGGTTTTGATTTGCTATGTTGGCTATGCGTACTGCCGGAACATATGGCGAGTGAAAGAAGAGCGCCAACACCAAAATCGCCACAACGAGTACCCCGCCACGAATGAATAGTATATTGTGATTTGCCGGTACCTCTTTGTAGGGTATGTCTTTGCGAAGTGGTTTTGAAATACCATAGGTATGTACGAGAATGTAGTGAAGAACGAATAAAAATAATATGGCAAGAGGAATAATGACGACATGTATGGCAAATGCCTGCGAGTAATTGAGAGGATTAAGCCAATAACCTAAATGAGCACCATTCCAAAAATCTGCACCGGCGACCGCGCGATATTGGGAAGAGAAATCACCACGCAAACCGTAGCCAAACTCTGTTTGAATAAGTACCAGTGCAAATATAATGGCTCCAAAAACCCACACCATTCTGCGTGGTGGACGGAACCCACTGGTAGAGAAACCCACAATAATATGCAATATAAGTATTACAAAAAATGCTTGTACGGTCCACAAGTGTACACTGCGGAAGTATATGCCCCATGGATTTGTGAGCCACCATGTTTGGCCCATAAACGCCAACACAATACCGGTTGCCACAAGTACCGTTAAACAAGTAAGTGCAAGAAATCCAAGCGAAAAGAATATCTTATTGCCGTATGACGGCATCCGGTGAATATATATTTTATCTATCAGTGTCTTAAATGCGTTAGTTTTTGGACTGTACTCTTTTAAGTTCTTTTCTTCATCTTGCATATTTTTATTATAGCAATCATATTCTTTACATAGGTAATACTTATGCACACTATATAAATAGTACAGTGAGCATCGTGATGGTTATTGGTTCTGTATATCGCACTCTTTGCAGTATCCCATCACTCGGCGAGATGCGTGATACATTCCCCATAGCACAAATATACTTGCCACGGCGATAAAGTAGTATTGATATTTACTGATGATAAGCGTACTTTCCACCCCCCCGAAAATCCCAAGAAATCCAATGGCGCACGGAACACATGTTACACTCGCAAACATTCCTGAAAATATTCCGGAAAACACTCCGACACTGCCACGCCCAATGACGCGCGCGCTGTATGTGCGCGAGTGAAGAAAAGAAAAAACCTGCATAAGTACAAGTAATGAGGTGAGTATTGAAATGGAAATAAATATGGCGTAATCCGCGGGCGTGTATAAACTCAATTGAAAGGTGAATGTATTCCCCGGTATGAGCATTACCGGAATTGAAATATACAATGCCACAAAAAGTACAGCCAATATGACAAATGCAACCTGGTATGTCCATTTGGAAAGCACAGTCCACATGGCGGAAATAATTATATTGAGGTGCGTCGCAAAGGTTCTCATTATGATAACAGCATAACACGCTATCCACAGATGGTGTTGCGATGATATGTTGACTGATATTTGTGTTGGGAGATATACTTACTTATATGAAATCACATGAGGATAAATCATTTGCGGTGTTACGCGTGGTGTTTGGGTTGGTGTGGCTTGCTGATGCTTCGTTTAAGTGGAGACCGGCATTTATAAATAATTTTACCAGTTATCTTGTTAATGGTGCACAGGGTCAGCCGGTGGCAGTTCAAGCATGGATTAATTTCTGGATTCATACTGTTTCTGTTGATCCACATTTCTATGCTATTATCGTAGCGCTCGCTGAAACCGCCATTGCAGTCGGTCTTATCTTTGGTTTTTTCACAAAAGTCGCCATTTCCGGTGGTATTGTGCTTGCACTTGTCATATGGACAACCGCGGAGGGTCTTGGCGGTCCTTATGTATCAGGTTCTACCGATATCGGTACTGCAATTATTTATGTCTTGGTGTTTGTCGCGCTATGGCTTGGAAGAAGCTGGCGATTTGCCAGCATTGATGGTTTTATACGAAAACACTATCCGAAGTTTCTTGGTACGTGGTGAAAGGTACCCCTGGGCGACATCTCTATAGCGTTATAATTCCGAAATGAACAAGTCCTTCAATGATGCCGGACGCGTAGTTTCCGTTTTTGGTAGGTGTTCCGGTTGCAATATATAAATTATCGGTACACTTGGCATCGGAAACTCGTTTAGAAACTTCTTCTTTTACTTCTTCTGGGGCATTTTTGACTACAATTGATTTGTAACAACGTGAGAGCGGAAGTATATCATTTCCACTATCACCGCAATAGAATGTTTGTTCTTTTTCAAACCCTTCTTTTGTACGTAAAAACTCCACAGCACCGGCTTTTGTTGCCGTTGCGGGAATAATGTCAATAAGCCCGACATTGTCAGCAAGCGGGTCAATACTCCACAACACTTGTGCGGTGATGCTTTCTTGTGCAAGTGTGTGGTGTATTATCTCCAGCGTTGCATCTTTTTTAGTATGGTCGGAGAGATAATAACTTATCTTAAATTCATTTTGTTTTTCTTCTTCTTGGAGCGTGAGTGCATCGTAGGTACCAAGAGAGGAGCGTATGTGTTCACCACTCCAGTTTTTTTGCGTAGAGAGAATATATTCGCGCCATCGGGTGTCGGTGACAAGATCGTTGCCGGATTTTCTGTATAAGGAGGTGCCAACCTCCGCAACAAGAAAATCCGGCAGGGGAATGTGCCACATGCGCACCGCCTCTTGCGCCATTGGAAGATTTCTTCCAGTTGCATAGCAAAGAATGTGGGGAACCGTTTCCAATTTTTTAAATAATTCCGGAATACTTTTGTCATCGGCGTATGGACCGTTTGGCAAGAGTGTTCTGTCTAGGTCTGTAACAAGAAAAATCATACACCGGAGATGATGGAATAAATATCTTTTCCATTCACAATGGATTCGTACGCAATAAGATAACTTGCCGCGGAAAAACCAAGTTGAGTCGTTCCCATAGCTTTGAATGTGGTGCCGTGATAATATTCGGGGAAAATATATTTATCGCGTGCGAGTACATTTGCAAAATCGTCAAGCGCACCCAAGCCATCTTTTTTTGAAAATGATGAAATGAAAAATCCGTGAACCAGTGGCCACAATCCGCCATTATGATATTGGTTCGGTTTGTTACGGAATTCATATAGGAAATTCAAATTAAGATGCGCCCATTCAATATCTTTTGGTGTGATGACGGGATGAAATGCGGGAAATATGGGAAATGAGTTGTGCTTTATATTCGCTCGCACATATTCACGTATGTCATCGCGTTGTTGTTGTTCCAAGATATCGCATGAAAGTAAAAGAGCAATGGCAAATGTATCGGTATTGAAGCGGATGCTGTGGTTGGTAAAATATGATGCCGGAAGGGGAGTGGAGCGTTGTGTTACGGCATATCTATACAATGCTTTGTCATATACGAGCGGATTGTCACAGTGTTTCTCATCAGGAAAATAATTTATGGCAATAAGTTTGCGTAGCTTATTTTTCTGAGTGATTGTTTTTTGGTCGTCGGTGTGTTGTGCGTATGCGGAAAGTGCATAATAATATAATACCTCGTCAAACAGAATGTACCCGTGGTTGATATATTCGTCCGCCCAATCGCCACCTTGCGGGATGTAGAGCAGTCCACGACCGTTTAATTCCAGACATCGCAAATAAAATAATGCGCTGTCAACAGATTGTTTTCGTTCTTCAAAGAATGAGGTGTCATTTGTGAGTTTTGCGAACGCCATAATTCCTATGACATACCATATCGTTGCATCAACTCTTCCCACCGTTGTGCCGTAACTGACATGTCCTTTGCGCGGAGTAACATTACTTGGAATTCTTCCGGTTTCATCTTGATGAGCACCAAGCAAATCAAGTGTCTTTTTGAATGTGGCGATAAGTTTCTCATCGCCGATAAGCAGTGATGCGATACCCGCCACCACGCCATCGCGCGACCATATACGTTCATAATTTTCCACGTCTTCTTTTGCCGCCAGAAAACCTACGTCGGTTATCAGCTCATGCAAAAGAGCGACGCTTTTTTCACGAGCTTCTTGGCGTGTGGTCATCTGTGGCGTCATGATGTTGTTGCGTGCGTGGCAATCCAGTGATATAAGTTTTCAAGCGCTTTTACAGCATCGCCTACGGCAATATTGTTTTGGTGATACAGTTCATCGGTGCAGTCGCCCGCCGCCCACACACCTTCAACTGACGTACGTTGAGTCTTTGGTTCAACAATGATGCTGTTAAACGTATTTAGATTGACGAGCTTGCTTACAAAATCGGTATTTGGAATTGTTCCTATTTCCACGAATACGCCCGACACTGCGATTTCTTGCGTATCTGCGGAATCGCGATCGCGCACGGTGATGCTTTTTACAAAAGTATCTCCCTGTATTGAGATTGGTTCAACATTGGTAACCGTGCGCATGTTTGGGTGTTTGAGTATGTGTTCAACCGTAACCGGGTCCGCTTTGAATTCTTTGCGTCGGTGAATGAGCGTGACAGATTTTACATAGGCGAGAAGTTGTGCGGCGGTTTCAAATCCCGCATTTCCTCCGCCGACAATCGCCACGTCCATACCGGAAAACAGAGGTCCGTCACACGAGGCACAATAGGTAACGCCTTTGTGTTCAAATTTTTGTGCGCCGGGAACGTCAAGCTTTCGGCGTGATGAACCGGAGGCAATGAGTACCGCGCGTGCGCTATATGTATTTCCCGACGCGGTTGTTGCCCGGAACATAGCGCCGTTGCGTTCAAGCAGAGTTACTTTCTCTCCCTCGTGAAGATCTATTGCATCATTTTTATATGCCTCCATGTGAGCATTTAGTGCTTTCTTCAAATCCTCACCTGAGATTTTTACAGTGCCAATCCAATTTTCTATACCTTCCGATACGACACTTTGCCCGCCTATTTCTTGGGCGAGTATGACGGTCTTGAGTTTTTTACGCGCCGCATAAATCCCTGCGCTAAACCCGGCGGGTCCGCCACCGATGATAATGAGATCGTATGAGTTGTTGCGTGTATCATTTTCCATAGTACATGAGTCTTGAATTAAAGATAGTAATATTATTATTTTAGCGTATGGTGTGAAGATACACAAGGTATTTCAAAAGAACCGGGGATTTCCATTTATGGAAATCCCCGGTTCTTTTGAAATATGAAAACAGAACGTATTATTTTTTATGTCTCCTTAAAAATTGTGGAATTGCTCCCCATACTTCCTCGTCCTCTTCTGTTGCGGTCTTCATCTTCGGTTCCGGTATTGCAGAGTTTTTTTCAGTTTTTTTGGGGATTATGGTTACTACCGGCTCCGCTTTTTCTTCTTTTTTTGGCTTGGTATCAGAGACTTCTTCTTTTTCGTGTTTGAGAACATCATTGTAGATTTTCTTACGTTCCTCTTGTTGTTTTTCTTGAGGGAGAGAGAACAGTGAACGCCCGGTATTTGCCACACCATCAAGCCCAAGCGCTCCTTCAGGAAAACCGGTTGCAATGACAATAATGCGAATTTGTCCCTTTTTCATTTTCTCATCTCGCATCATACCGAAAATAATTTTTGCATCCTTGTCGGTTGATTCGTTTATCACTTTTGCCGCTTCTTGTATTTCAAGAATACCAAGGTCATCCGAGCCTGCGACTACAAACAAGATACCCTTTGCACCATTTATGGAAACACTCAATAGTGGGGAATTAACCGCGCGTGTTGCCGCTTCCGTGGCGCGTCCGTCATTTTCGGCGATACCAATACCCATCAATGCAGGTCCCGCATTTTCCATGACGGTTCGTATATCATTAAAATCGGTATTAATATCACCCGGGGTAGTGATAATATCGGACACACCCTCAACCGCTTGGCGCAATACTTCATCGCACATGGCGAATGCGCTTTTTGCGCTTGTTTGTTGGTCAACGATACTTAAAATTTTGTCATTTGGAATAACTATAAATGCATCAACTTCTTTTTTAAGATCCATGAGCCCTTCGTCTGCAAGGCGCGAACGTTGGGCGCCTTCAAATGAAAACGGTCTGGTTACCACTGCAATAGTGAGCGCGCCGAGTTCTTTTGCAATTTTTGCAATGATCGGTGCGGCTCCCGTACCGGTACCGCCACCCATGCCACAGGTAACAAAGACCATATCGGAACCCTGAAGTGCCTCTTGTATCTCTTGTCTTGTTTCTTCAGCGGCGCGCCTCCCAAGGTCGGGGTTCATACCGGTGCCAAGACCTCGTGTAAGATTTTTGCCAATATGGATTTTTCGCTTTGCCATAGAGCCATGTAAATCTTGCGCATCAGAATTAATGGCAATAAACTCAACACCTTTCACTTTTGAGTTTACCATATGGTTTATAGCATTAACGCCTGAGCCACCTATGCCAACAACTCTTATGCGTGCAAATGTTTCAATTTCGGATGTTATACGTTTAGACATATTTTTATATATTTTTGGTATACCTCTATATCATACCAGAATTAATTATAATGCAAATATTGACATACTTTGTAATCATTTCATAAATTATGGCAGAAAATTATGAAAAAATCTCTGCGCGGAAGTACGTATCTTCGCGAAAACATTTCGCCCGCTTGTTTCCGTGTCACCGGTAAGTCCCCAGAACGCAGTGCCATATGCAACCGCCCATGTGCTGTCACGAAATTTTGCGTTTGAGGTATCTCCCATGATATACACATCGGTTACTCTTGCGGGAAGTGAGAGTATTCGTTTTGCTGTTTCCACAATACCGGTATTGCTCGCACCACCTCCGGTGATGATGGCGCCCGCCGGAAGCAATCCGCGAAGTCGTATTGATTTGAGATGCTTTGCGACTAAGCTGAATAATGCGTTCGTTCGGCGAGTGATGATCGCGTCCATTTTTTTTCCCGAGTACATGGCACCACCGAGGCGCCCGCGTTTTATTCGTTCCGCATCTTCTATGGATATTTTAAACGCAAGCGCCAGATCATCAGTGATGGCGCTACTGCCTCCCTCAAGCACTGCCACGGAAATGGGGATACCCTCGTCGTACACCACAAGCGATACTGTTTCAGCGCCTATGTCGGTGAGCACACACCCTTTCATTTTTTGGTCACGAGTGAGCACTACATTACTTTGTGCGATTGCGGAGGCGGTATAGTCGGTTATTTCTATATCCGCACTTTCAGCGACCTGTATGAGCGCGTCCACATGTGATTGCAAACAAGTAACGAAAAGATAGGTTATCTCAAGGCGAGTTCCTTTCATGCCAATGGGTCTGTTATATACACGCATGCTGTCTACATGGTACTCAATCGGTATCTCATGCAATATCTTATAGTTAGACAGCGTATCACCGGTAGCTTCGTATGCTTTCCCCAGAGCGATGTTCATATCATTTTCCGTTATTTCTTGATCGGCGCGCGAAATAATCGCTTCCCCGGTTACCCGCACTTCTTTCATAGAAACACTTCCTATGGAAAGGAAGGCGCTTGATATGGTGATGCCTGAAATTGATTCGGCGGCGTGCTTTGCAACCCGCAGACTTTCAGCCACCTCTTTTTTATTGACGATATATCCACGATGCATGCCTTGCGTTGGGGCACTGCCGGTTCCTATGACGCGCAATGAGCGACTACCTTTCTCCTTCACTTCTTCAACCACCACTATTTTTACATAATAGGTACCGATATCTATTCCGGTGGCAATGCGTCGCTTCATATCATTGATTGATGAGCTCGTTTATTCTGTTTTGTGAAGCGAGAGAGTAATGTGTGCTCATATTGTTCCATTGTAATGCCATGTCGGTATCCTTTCAAATGGAGTAATGCGTGGATAAATAAAAACAGTATAAATGAGCCATGTGTTTGTGCGAATTTTTTTGCCTCTTTTTTCGCTTGTGTGGGGCAAATGAGTATCTCTCCCGTGTTTTTTCTGACAGTGTAAGAGAGAACATTGGGTATGTAATTTTTGCCTCGCGTGGATATGTTGATGTTGCGTGCGCGTGTTGCACCGATAAACACAAGAGAGATTTCCCATCCCGGAGCTATTATTTTGGCTATCTGTTCAAATGACACGCACGAAACACGCTGGCGGGTGAGATTGCGTACCGCCACTATTTTCATAGAAATTATTTCTTGTGGCGACGTGTGGTGTCAGATAAATCTATCTTTCCCAACTTAACCAATGTATTAAATTGTTTACGTCGCGCAAGTGATGACAATGTATGTGTGCGTTCAACATTTTTTGATTTTGAGCGAATATGATATCTATGCGAACGTATTTTTCGCACCAATTGCAGTTCTTTTGATTGGCGAGAGAAGCGACGCAGAGTCGCTTTCTGATTTTCATTTTTGCTTCGTTGTATATCTACCAGTATGGCTCTTTTCATGTGTACACAGAGGATAACATATTTTCAGTGCATATGGCAAGCACTTGTACGAGTCCACCACCTATGGCGCACTCGCATCACCTCATCTAAAATGATATCAAGCCCACATACCCACAAACAACAGTGCTGGCATTTATATTCTCAATGAGGGGTTTACGAAACCCCTCATTGTTACATCGTTACTATGAGGGGTTTTTATGAGGGGTTTACGAAACCCCTCATAAAACAAGTGTATCAAGTGGAAGAATGGTTTCCGATGAGGGGTTTACGAAACCCCTCATGAAAGTCTGACTATTGCACCATTTCTTTTATTGTTTGGACAAGTGTATCAAGTGGAAGAATGGTTTCCGTGTAGGAAGAACAGTGTCGCAAGATAACCGTTTCTTCAAGTGCCTCTTTGCGACCCATAATAAGAAGATATTGCGGGTGAAGTGTTTCGGCGATACGAATTTGTTCTGTTAAAGACTCAACGCCGATCATTTGCAAAAGAGGGAGGTGTGCTTTTTGAAATTCTTGTGCAAACATAATGCTGATACGTTTTGCTTCAATGCCGATATGAATAAATATAAAAATCGGTGATTTACGTTTTTGTTTTGCCACCACAAGAACCGGTTTTACATACAAGCGCACAATCATCACTACGCTTGGCAGAGCGATATCAAAGAATGATTTGGTGATATGTTCGTATCGCGACCCCCATGCGGCGCGCTCATCATCTACCTGTATCTCAAAACAGGTTTCAGACCATGCGTTCTCGTGAGTGATAAGATCCGAAGCGAGCGTATATGAAAGTTTTGTTTCTTCCAACAATTCAATAAGATTTTCAAGATGCCTCCTGCTTGCCTCTGACAGCACATTAATGGATTGTGGCATCGTATCTGCACAGTGGCGCGCGACAAGCGCTTCCGCACCTGAAAATACACCATGCTTGGCTTGCAACATACACTCTTGCGGTATTTCATCGCCATCATTTTTTTGAAAATACTGTTCAAGTTCTTTTGTAAAACGTACACGAGTTTCTTTATCGCCGATACTGTTAAGGCGTATGGTTGGTTCTGATTTATACACATTACGTATGAGTGTGTTGGTGGCATGCAGAAGCACCGCCTCAGCGATAACATGCGGAACTCCGATAGCGTGGAATTGTATGAAAGATTGTTTAGGCGCGGTACGTCCCGGAGTGATATTTGTGTGCCACACAAACAATGGTTGCTGAATTGACGGTTTTAATCCGGCGCTACGTACTCGTTTAAGAAACGCAACGGTAAGTTGCGCCATCGGATCCAATTTTTCTTTTGCAAACACGTTTTGGTATGGTTCGTGTTTTATGTGTGTGCCTTGCTTGGCTTGGGTAAGTGATGAGAACGGAAGGAACCCGTAATAATCAGCGACATGTTGTACGTGGCGCAAAATATCTTTTGGATGGTATTCTGTTCTCTTGTTCATGATGATGCGCCTGATGAAGTGCTTGTGGATACGATTTGTTTGAAATGGTGCGCACCGGGGAAGGTACTCACCTCATTAAACGGTGCCAGACGAAACAGTACGCGCCCGATGATGTTGTGCACCGGGAGCGGTCCCCACACACGTGAGTCGGAACTACGCGGACGATTATCTCCCATGACGAAGTATTGGGTATCAGTCAGCTTGTCAGTCATGTTATAGGATTTGTCTTTGGCGGAGATGAATGGCTCATTGAGCGTGCGCGATGCTCCGTTTGGTTCCGTTATGGTTATGTTTCCGTTTTTGATTGTGACGGTTTCGCCCGGGAGCCCGACAATTCTTTTGATATAGAAGATTGATGGGTTGCCTGGGTAACGAAATACGATAACATCTCCGCGTGCGGGCTTTTCAAAGCGATAGGAGATTTCATCTACGATGAGATAATTGCCATTTTGAAATGTCGGGTACATTGATTCGCCGTCAACGATAAACGGTTGTGCTATGAAGATTCGTATTGGAGCAACTACGAGCACAACGAGCAAAATAAGAGTGATTATATCGCGCACAAGGCTCCCTTTTTTTTCCATGTATTCTTATTGTATGCTCACTTTTTTATACGTCAAACTTTTGAGATCATTTCTTCATGCGAAATACTTGTTTACGGTTTTGTTATGTGGTGATGTGTGGTGATGTGCGGTTGGGAATGGTACACTTGTTGCCATATGACAACTTTTATTGTTGGCCTTGGGAATCCCGGACATCAGTACGAGAATTCGCGCCATAACGTGGGAAGGGAAGTGGCGAAAGAGTTTGCGGTGCAAGAAAAATGTACGGATTTTGTTTATCAAAAAAAATCTAATGCGCAAATTTCAGCCGGCACGTTGCAAAACGTGCCGGTAAAAATAGTTCTGCCGGACACCATGATGAATAACTCGGGGAAGTCTGTTATGCAATTTGTGCGTTCTAAAAATGCTGCGCGAAAAACGGTCGTGGTGCGAGATGACCTTGATTTGCCTGTTGGCGCTATCAAAATGTCTTTTGGGCGCGGTTCGGGCGGGCATAAGGGAGTTGAGAGCATAATGGGTGCGTTAAAAACGAAAGATTTCGCGCAAATAAAAATCGGTATTTCTTCCATAACGCCAAAGGGGAAGTTACGAAAACCCAAAGGTAATGAGAAAGTGATTTCCCATGTGCTTGGAAAATTTTCGCCCAAAGAGAGAGAGTACCTTGCGGGCGCGCGTACGCGCGCCCGCAAGGTACTCTCTCTCTTTGTATCTGACGGAATTGAAAAAGCGATGCAGTTTGCAAATTCAAAATAATATCGGAAGAGAAAATGAAATAAACCACCAATCGGCTACCTGCAGGTAGCCGATTGGTGGTTTATAGTCTTACACCCTTTCCATTAGAGTCCTCTCTTTTTCAAATTTCTTTTACTGTTTGCCGGTGAGAGTGTCATGCGTTGGTCTTTTGGTTCAAACAACATAATCTTAAATGAATAGGTATTGCCCAATTCAAGTGTCTCACGAAGCTCTTGGGAGTTTTCAAATTCACTGATGTGCACCAAGCCGGCGACACCTTCTTCAATTGAAGCAAGCGCTCCGTGTTTGTTGTATCTGATAATCACTCCGGAAACTTCCATGCCTTTTTTATATTTCTTTGCCGCATTGTGCCATGGGTTTTCTTTCAGTGCCTTAATTGAAAGCGAGATTTTTCCATCTTTTATCTCAATAATTTTAACTTGTGTCGGATCTCCGACCTTAAATAGTGTGTGTGGATCCTCAACTAAGCCCCAATCCAATTCACTTATGTGGACAAGTCCTTCAAGCCCGGAATTGAGTTTTACAAAGACGCCGAAATCAACGATGCTCGTTACTTCTCCCTCAAGAACATCTCCCACATGATACGTATCCGCGAAAGAAATTTTCTCTTCATCCTGGGCGCTCGTCTTTTCAGAAAAGATAAGCTTTTTTTCTTTTGCATCCGCAGTGATGATGCGCACCGATAATTCCTTTCCGATTAATTTTTGCAATTCGGAAAGAACTTTTTCTTTGTCGCCATCAACTATTTTCGGATAATGGTCTCCTGAAAGATGGCTCGCAGGCAAAAATCCGGACATACCTTGCCATGTCATGGTGAGCCCACCTCTGTTTGCTCCTTCAATTTCCAACATATAGGTTGTCTCGGAAACAATGGCTTGTTCCGCCTCGCTCCAAATTGCCGCTTGGCGCGCTTCTTTGAGTGACAACTCAATATAGCCGTCCATACCTGACGGGTCCACGACTTTTGCGGTAATGGTGTCGCCTATATTTGCTTTTCGCAACACATCAGCTGCGTTGAGATATTCGCGACCATAAATAATTCCGGTACCGAAAGGGGGCAGGTCAACATATAATTGTCCGCGTCCCATGGCAACAATCGTACCCTCCATTAAATCATCTCTTTTGGGAGGTGTGGAAAGAGTTTCTATGTCAATCCATTGTGATAAACCTTGCGATGTTTTTGTATCTGACACGAACGTGTCGGTGCTTTGTTCTTTTTGCATGTGAATTTTGTAAAGTATTTTTACGATGGGTACTTATGCGCAGTGCGTGTCTGTGTGTACAAGCATACAAATTATGTGCATACATAAGGGTTAGCCCATCGCTTCCTTACCTGTGCCTAACTTTAACAGAAAAAAAATTTTTGTAAACAGTTTTGGTCAATCTAATCGCTCTACCCCCACCGCGCGCCGGAGGCGCGCGGTGGGGGGCAGAAACGTGGGTTAGGAGCCATTTTTATTTTGTGATATACACACTCAAAATTTTGTAGAATAGGGAAGAGTATAGTAAGTTACATTGCAAAACGCGCGGAAAAGGTACACATAAGTGAATCTAATGACGAACGGAAAGAGGCAAGTTCTTCCGGCGTGGCGCGCGCGAGTTCCAAACCGCGGATCATAAGAAGACCCTCTTCATATGCTTCGTGGCGACCGGTATTCCGTAACTGCTCAAGAGTGCGATGTGCGCGAGCAAGTGAATCACGGTATCTATCCTCGTTGTTATTTTTTGTAGCATTTACACAGCGGATGACATCGGCTCCGAGATTTGCAAAATAAAAAACGGCGGCGCGCTTCATAGTTTAAGAAAATAGACTCGTTTCGTTTATAGAGTCATGTACAATGTATATGTCCATATCGCCAATTATTGCGCGACCCTTGATTCCAGTAATGATAATCTTTTCTCCAGCACAACGAACTCATCATAATCAACCTTCTTTTTCATTCCTCCCTTTATAAACTCAATATCCATTTTTATAATCTCGACGTCTTCTTTTATTTG
>DRJB01000014.1 GCA_011052355.1 Candidatus Kaiserbacteria bacterium | reverse complement strand
GGTGATGCCGGTGATATTGCCGACCTGGTTCATGAAAAAGTTGACGATATTTTCTGTTTAAACGGTTTTCATATCTACATTGATAGAAAGAAAGATTTTCTTAATGGTTGTTACAAGGTCTTAAAACCGGGAGGAGTGTTGGTTTTTGATGTTTCCACAAAAGGCATTGGCGATAAAAAATCAAAAAAGTTTTTGTCCATTGAAACAAAAGAATTCAAGCGTTTGGCATATGAGAATGGTGTTCAATACAAGCGTCCTGAATGGCCAAGTGAAAAATTGCTTAACACCTATCGGCAAATGACAATTACGGAAGGATTTACCGTTGAGAAAACCATCTCTGTTGATACATGGATTCCGATAGAGAAGCCGATTGAGGAGACATTAAAAATTCCGGGGCGTTTGCGTGCGTGGCTACCGGGAATCTCTGATGCGCAGAGAGCGGAAATTTACAAGCAAGCCAATGAAATAGCGAAAAAACAAACAGGCATCAAGACAATAAAACACAATAGAATATTTTTTATCGCTACAAAAAATCACAAATAGTATGACTGAAAAAACAGAAACCGCATATCAAAAGTATAACTTGGAAAAAGAGTCGGCACAGAAAGTGTTTGACAGGTTTGATTTGGGAGCTATTGAGAAAATTTCGCAATTTGAGCAGGGCATGATCAATGATGTGTACTCAATCAACGGAAAATATGTTTTAAAAATAAACTCTGCTCATCCGAACCTACCAAAGCTATCCAACGAGGCGGCAGTATACGAGGCGTTAGCTGATTCCTCTGTCCCGGTTCCGAAACTTTATGGTTATGATGAAAACAGAAAATTGTTAGGGTATCCATATATATTGATGGAGCAGATTCAAGGCGAGACGCTTAAAGAAATCTGGAGAAATCTCAATGATGAACAAAGAATGATTAGCGCCCTTGAAACAGGGAAAATTTTAGGCACTATCCATAATAGTAAACCCGAGCAGGTACGAATTGCGAGTGCAGATTTTGAACCTAACCTAAAGAGCTCCATCCATTCTAGAATAGGAGAGATAGGAACAATGTTGCGTTCAAGCAATGTTCTCGATGAACATGTTATTAAAAAGATTGAAACTTACTTTCAAGAGAGTTCTTGTTTTGATGTTGAGATACAACCCTCACTGCTCCACGGAAATTATGTATTTGCAAATATCATTGCTGAGGGTGGCACCATCAGAGGAATTATAGATTGGGAGTGGGTTTCTTTTGGGCATGACGAAGAAGAGCTCGCGGTAACATTATATCGCGGACCAACTGGAATTGTTGGGGGAATGGACGAAAAGTTACTTGCATCTTTTAAAGATGGTTATCTTTCAGCACATCAAATTTCTGATACCTTTAATGAAAGATACTTATCCTATGCGCTTCTTTACTTTCTCAAAATACTTCCGAATACTCCAGCATGGACCCACCGACCGGATAAACAGAAAGAATATATTGACGCAACAAATAATCTGATAAATCAAATCATTCTTTAGACATTAAGATATTGTTCTGTTTCGGGGAGGTCACCTAAGAAAAGATTGACAGTGTTCGCCATCATGAATGGTGGTACAATAAGGTCTTGTGAGAAGGAGTTATTTTCTTCGTACTATTCCAGACACGGTTTATAACATTAATTTTTTATGACACTATGAAAACATTAGAAGGAACACAAACAGAAAAAAATTTATTAAAAGCCTTTGCCGGTGAGTCGCAGGCGAGAATGAGATACGATTATTTTTCCAAGCAGGCAAAAAAAGATGGGCTTGAGCAAATGTCAGGTATCTTTGCGGAAACGGCGTTGAATGAGAAAGAGCATGCCAAAAGGTTTTTTAAGTTTCTGGAAGGAAGGCCCGTTGAAATTACCGCAACATATCCTGCCGGGAAAATAGGAACTACGTTGGAAAACCTCAAAGCTGCCGCGCAGGGTGAGAATGAAGAGTGGACAGTGCTTTATCCCGGGTCTGCCAAGGTGGCGAAAGAAGAGGGGTTTGATGAAATCGCGGAAGCTTTTACGATGATAGCAAAGGTGGAAGAAGCGCATGAGGCGAGATATAGAAAACTATACGAAAATCTTGAGTCGGGGAAAGTTTTCAAAAGCAATGGAAAGATAATCTGGAAGTGTAGAAACTGCGGGTATCTTCATGAGGGCGATACTGCGCCGGAAAGATGCCCGGCATGTTTGCATCCACAAGCATATTTTCAAATCAAGGAAGATAATTATTAGGGTTGTATTTGTGTAATTCGTTACTCACCAGCCCACTACCCCGCCAGCGAAGCCGGCGGGGTAGTGGGCTGGCGAGTTCATTATGTAAAAACTGGCAAAAAAGACAAACATATGGCAAAGTAGATATTGGGAGCAAGATTAATGGGCACGTGGCGGAATTGGTATACGCGTACGCTTCAGGTGCGTATGGGGCAACCCTTGGAGGTTCAAGTCCTCTCGTGCCCACACGATAGCGTTTAGTTCTGATTGATGGAGGATACGGTCTGTTTGCACTTCCTCCGAAGGAGTTTCGTTTTTTGTTTGTGTTCTTTTGGTTTGTTAATGGGCGCTTAGCTCAGTTGGCTAGAGCAACTCGTTTACACCGAGTAGGTCAGAGGTTCAAGTCCTCTAGCGCCCACACGAATATGATTCAATACAATTTTAAAGATGATTATAGCGAAGGCGCTCACCCAAGTTTATTGCAAGCCCTTGCTAGTGCAAATTTAAAGCAACAGTTCAGAGGATATGGGAAAGATGAATATTGTGATGAAGCAATAAAAATAATTCGTAATAAAATCGGTAATCAAGACATAGATATTCATTTTGCCTCAAGTGGGACACAAGCAAATCTTGTAATTATTTCATCCATACTAAGACCTTACGAGTCGGTTATTTCCGCAAACACCGGACATATTAATCTCCATGAAGCCGGGGCGACAGAAGCAATCGGACATAAAATTAATGCGGTGGAAACAAAAAATGGGAAGTTAACCCCGGAGAATATCAAGCCGATTATTGACTTTCATGAAGATGAGCACATGGTAAAACCAAGATTGGTTTATATTTCAAACTCCACTGAGCTAGGCAGTATCTACAGCAAAAAAGAGCTGGAAGAACTATCAGTTTTTTGCAAAGGAAATAATTTGTACATATATCTTGACGGTGCTCGTCTCGGCTCAGCTTTAACAGCACAGCAAAATGATTTGACCCTGCATGATATTTCAAAATTGGTTGATATTTTTTATATTGGCGGAACCAAAAATGGGGCGCTACTTGGGGAAGCAATTGTAATAAATAATAATCTTTTAAAAGAAAATTTTAGATTTTATCTGAAGCAAAGAGGTGCCCTGCTTGCAAAGTCAATGGTTTTAGGAATTCAATTCTCAGAACTTTTTAAAGATGATTTATTTTTTGAGCTTGGAAAACACGCAAATGTAATGGCATCAAAATTAGCAGTCGGCATAAAAAATTTGCACGGCGAGTTTTTAATTGAGCCGGTTTCAAATCAAATATTCCCCATATTCCCAAATAAATTGATTGAAAAACTAAGCGAGGAATACGGATTTTATGTTTGGGAGAAGGTTGATGATGAAAATTCAGCAGTCAGACTGGTTACTTCTTGGGCAACAAAAGAAGAGTTTATTGATAAATTCATATCTGACTTAGAATCAGATATGACCCTAAGGTGATATCTTGAGGGTATTCATTATTGTATGGCTATAAAACCATTTTGTGATAAGTGTAAAAAAGAACTGGATGAATTCGGGGCAATTCTCTTGAGTCCACCGAATAAAAATAATGAGGTGAGAAAAATTCACCTATGTAGGATTTGCTATAAAGAAATAATAAATGCCATTTAATTTTTACGTTCTTCCAACTCAGTATTTCTTGCTTGCATTGCCGATCCGAATGTTGCTACTAAATATGGAACAAAATAAGTTGCTAAGATTTGTAAAATTTCTGTAGTGGTTACTGTTCCACTGAATATTGCATGATAGTGGTTAATCAGGGCAAGAATGGTACCAACTACCAACCCGGCTTTTATTGAAATAAAAATGCAGTCTTTGTGTATCGCATGTTTTAAAAAAAGTTTCATATTTACAGTTGATTATCCCTTTACCTTTTCTTATTATCATTTGAATGTATATGCAAATGATAACTGATAAGCACTTAGTGTACAAGTGTTGATTTAATATGAGCGGGACGAAGGCGTGTGTTTGTGGTATGGTACCGGTATAACATAATGTTAATATAAGTAATGTATATGGAAAATATATTGTCAATAATTCGCGGTGTGGTTTCCCTTGATATGGTTTTGTTTTACAAAGCGATTTTTGTAACGGTTGTGGCGCTTTTTGTTTTTTATTTTGTACAAAAACATATTCTCACACGTTTGGAAAAGTGGTCTGCACATACGAAAAACAATATTGATGATGCGGTGGTGGCGATGGTTGAAAGCATCAAGCCCCCTCTTTATTGGTTGGTGGCGATATATCTGGGGCTGATGGTATTTCCACTCTCCCCATTTGTGCGGATGTCGCTCAATGACATTCTTCTTGCGGTAGTGCTTTTTTACAGTATTCGCGCGGTAAGTATTGCATTTGATGTGTATTTCAAACAAGCTTCCGCGAAAGGGGCGGAGAAAGCTGCGCGAGGATTTCTCACCACTATCGTAAAAGTAACTCTATGGATTATCGCTATACTTTTGCTTCTTTCAAACAGTGGTATCAATATAACTTCTCTTGTGGCGGGGCTGGGTATTGGTGGCATTGCGGTGGCATTTGCACTTCAAAATGTGCTTTCCGATTTGTTCAGTTCGTTTGCAATTCATTTTGACAAGCCGTTTGTGGTTGGAGATTTTATCATTGTCGGGCAGGACATGGGTGTGGTGGAACGTATCGGCATTAAGACTACGCGTATTCGCGCACTTCAGGGTGAAGAAATCGTCATTTCAAATAGAGAGCTCACCTCTGTTCGTGTGCAAAACTTTCGCTCAATGAAAGGCAGGAGAGTGGCGACGACTATCGGTATTGAGTACAGGACGCCTCGCAGTGTGGTTGCAGAGCTCGCAGGAAAAATACACGCACGCATTGACGCGGTAGACGGTGTGACAGTTGATCGTGTGCATTTTTCCGGTTTTGGTGATTCCGCATTAACATTTGATATGGTGTATTTCGTATTGTCGGGTGATTATACGGAATATATGAATCGTCAGCAGGAGATTAATCTTTCCATTATGGAGCTGTTTGAGGAGGAGCATGTTTCATTCGCTTTCCCATCGCGCACGGTATATTTGCAGTCAGCAGTGCCAGCAACCAAAGAATTTTAGAGATGGGGAAGTGCAATAGCACCCCCCTGAAATCCGCCGAAGGCGGATTTCAGGGGGGTGCTCTCTCACCTCGCGAGCTCCTTTTTAAGATAGGTACTTAATTTTTGTTCGGTAGAAGAAAACTCTTTTGTGGCGGTGGTTGTTGATTCACCAAGAAGTGTGTTAAGTGATTTCCCCGATTCGCTTGCGTAGGCACGCCTGATATATTGTGCGGTTATTCCGGCGAGGTTTCTTGTGCTTGTCGGTCCGGTTACGGTGCCAATGACAATAAGTGCGGTAAGTTTTCCATTCGCGTCAATAACTCCTCCGCCGGATGATCCTTCTTGCGCCACTGCCGTTCCTCCAAGCGCTACCACATCGGCGGTGGTTGACGCGAATGTGTATAATTTTTTAATACGGTCGTATGCGAAGGTCGGATATAATCCATTTTCAAGTATTTCTTGTGAAAGAAACTGTGCTGCGTACGACCCGATGATAACTGGCTCATTCGCAGTGGGAGCTTTATTTCCAAGGGGTACGAAAGGAAACACGGTGGGAATCTTATTCGCATTGGCACCAGGATCGTGTGCTTCTCCGGAAACGACAAGAATTGCAATATCGTGTTTTCCATTTTCCAATTCGTGGCTTGTTGTTTTCAGTGTGGTGGTTGCGTGTGCGTATATCCAGTCGCTTGAGAGAAACACAATTGACGCGCTATAGCGTGCTTTTGCTGGCCCACCCGTGCGCACTACGCACGTTGTTGCCCCGGCGTGAGGATAATTTTTCAAAAGAAGATACTGCGCCACATGTGCGTTTGTAATAATATATCCTTTCGGACTTATGAATACGCCACTGCCGAATGTCCGCACGATTGAACCGGTCATTTTTATTTCGCAGGTAATGTTTACCAGTGCTTTATGTATGGAAATCGTGGCGGAGGAAAGGTCGCCGGAATTTTTTTGTGTGGATGTTGCTGTCGCCGGCACGCTGATTGTTTGTTTGGTGTGAGTGAGTATCTTTGTGGTCGCTGTTGTTTTTGCTTGCACTGTTGGGGTACTGCTTGTGGGTAATTTATTTTGTATAATAACGTTCTTTGATTTTGGTACTGTTGGCAATGAAGGACTTTGTTCTTTTACAGAGTGAAGAATGGTATTTTGCGTGGATGTGGAGAGATTGCGTACTTTCAGGGTCGTGGATACAAGATGTGTTGGCAAAGAAGATTTGGGTGATGTGTTTTGTATAAATGCGATGGTACCTGTGGCGGTAAATACAACCCCGATGATGGTTGCGATAACATACACGATGCCAGTCTTTGGTAGATGAGACATTATCTTATATAGTACCTCAATGCGTGCGATAAAGTCTTGTTTTTGGTATGCTACATACTGTGTGCCTGTTTATATGCACACTGCACAAGCGCGGGCGTGGTTTAGTGGTAAAATGACTGCCTTCCAAGCAGTAGTCGGGAGTTCGATTCTCCCCGCCCGCACAAAATACAAAAACTGTATATTTTAATTATTGTTTATCAAAAATAAACGCACGAGTCATAGGTCCAAAATATCCAGTGCCTTGGACGAGCCCAATAGGATGAAGAATCTTTTTTGCGTGTGCTGTTTTAGAAGATATTCGGTGTTCAATATATGCATACGTTGTGAGTGAAGAAGGTAGTATATGCTAGAGCAATAGATCAATTGTACGCACAAATAAATGCGTGGAATGTTGAGAGAGGCAGTTTACATCTGTGAAGCCGATTATGGGCGAGTATGAAAATAAAAAACCCAGGACAGTGTATCGCCTGGGTTTTTGTAGTGGAGTACGTATGGTTTTTATTTCATCGTCCTTAATAGTAGCGTCGTGTACCGCCTCTGCAACTTCATCTGTAGCTGTTGCAACTGTATCACCTGATACAGAAGCTGTAGCTTCACCGCCCTCAGCCAGACTCTGTCAGACTGTACCAGGTGGCGCATTTTTGGCATGTGTGGCGCCATTTGGTTGGCGAACTTTATTGTTATATTGAGTTGCCGCATCTGGTTCTGCACGCTCACAGATGTAGCCCCAACCTTTTTTATAGACTTTTTCAAGCTTTCCATTTGTGT
>DRJB01000013.1 GCA_011052355.1 Candidatus Kaiserbacteria bacterium | reverse complement strand
AGGAAACAAGTAAAATCCTCACATTTTTCAGTCGTATACAATGAGGGTGTTGGTGGGTGTGCGGTTGTGGTAAGTAAAAAAATTGAAAGACTTGCGGTGAACAGAAACAAAACCAAGCGCCGTATTTTTTCCATACTTAGGTCCACCACACCGCCCAATAAAAATTGTGTGGTTTTTGTAAAAGTAAAAATAACCAACGTACCCTATAAAGATATACAAAAAGAACTGACATCACTTATAATGAAAGTATAATATTTTTCAATCGTCACCTTTATGATAACAAATCTTTTTAACACCTTTTTTTATAACCCAATTTACAACATATTGGTTTTTCTTATTCACATAATACCAACCGGAGATGTTGGTGTGGCGGTTGTTATCATTACACTAGCGGTTCGTTTCATTCTTCTCCCACTTTCTCTCTCGGCAGCACGCACACAACACATGATGAGCTCATTGACTCCGCACCTGAATAAAATTAAGGAGAAACACAAAGACAACAAAGAACAACAAGCAAAGGAAACCATGGCGCTTTATAAAGAAATGAACGTAAATCCTTTTTCAAGTTTTATTGTGATGTTTCTTCAAATACCGATACTGTTGGCGCTTTATATGGTGTTTTTGTACGGTGCGCTTCCTCATATTGACAGTAAGATTCTTTATTCTTTCGTATCCGCCCCCACAACAATTTCAATGAATTTTCTCGGTATCTTTCATATGGCGTCTAAAAGTATGATACTCGCCGCGTTTGCCGGCATCACACAGTATTTCCAAGCAACCCTCACTCTCACACGCACAAAAACGACACAGCAGACGGGGAAAATGAAAGACATAAGTAAAATTATGAATTCACAAATACGTTTTGTATTTCCAATTATTATTGCGGTTGTTGCATACTCAACATCGGGGGCAATCGCTTTGTATTTTGTGGCAACAAACCTTTTTGGCATCTTTCAAGAAAAATATCTGCAACGCTTGCTTGCGAATATAAAAACCGGTGTCCCAACAGTTTCTGATACAAAAAAAATATCTTAACCGACCCTGTTTGTGCGAAGTGTTTTATGGTTGGAGTCGATATGCCCACAGTGCGCCGGTTCTTTTGTTTACAAAAGAAAGAACCTGTTGCTTTGGGTCAACAGAGAGGGCAATGGTGTCAAGCGGTTTTCCCTCTTCTTTTGAAAAATTAAACAAAAACTTTGCATAGCGACCGGTAACATTTATCTCCCATACTTGGTCTGTAAACGAAACAGTGCCTTGATACCAACTGTCCGGATAAAGCTCGCGTGGCGGGTTTTGCGGAACCCCGCAAAAAATATCACTATCATCTTGTGACCACACACACTTATTTGCGATAGTGGAGATTGGTAATTGAATAATTGCATGAGTTTGTGTAGACACAAGCTCTGTTCGCATATCGCCACTGGAGTTGATGTAGCTTACTAACACGCTTGTGCCCGCGTGATTTACCAATGCAACCAATCCTTTTTTAGGACCTGCAACAGGCGTAAGGATGCCGGTGTTACCGTGCTCAAGAAAAACATACCCACCAATACCGGCAGACGGTTTTGTGTATACGATATAATTTTTTGGTCCGGCAACCATCACCTGTATTGCCGAAAGCGGTGTTTGAAAGGCGGTATACACATTTGAAGCATCCTTCCCCGTCTTTTTTATTATGGAGCCGTTCGCCCCGGACGATACGGCAAGAAGTGAGTTTGCGCCTCTTGTAAACACCTCGGACAACCCCTGTGGAAGGAAGAACCCTCCTGATCCATTTTTTGGGAGAGCATAGGTGGAAACCTCTCCGCTACCGCTTCCTGTGTGTGACACGTATTGCACGTATGCCAGTGACCCGTCAGAGAGCCACGATGCCGACCGTATGCCGGGGATAGTTTTGTTTGAGGTGCGAGTTTGTTTTCCTGTGGATGAGTTGTATTCATAGATATTTCCGCTTTGGCGGTCTATATATTGCACCACAACCGGTGTAATAATGGGTGTGGTAGATGCTGTTACAGTGGCTGTGGTTGATGCGGTAGAGGAACTTGCAATAATTTGGTCAAAAGAAAAAACTGATGGCACCACCGGACCCTTACTTATTTGCACCAGGCGCGGTAGCGTGCCCGCTACCGCGCCTGCCCCAGTTATATTATTTTGTGTCGGTCTTGTTCCGCCGGTAATACCCGCAATGGTGGCTGGTGTCTTGCTATTGGACGCCACGGGAAATACCGCCTGCGTTGTGTTTGGTTGAGTAACCACCACATGCGCTCTATTGGCAAAGAAAAGAACATATACCAAAACACCAATACTGATAATAAGTAGTACCCCCCCGATTATAATAAGTGTTTTTTTCATAATTATTTTACCGTCTTCGTAGGCGTTGGAGCTGATGAGAAGGAAGTATTCTTCGTAGGCGTTGGAGCTGATGAGAAGGAGTGATTCTTCGTAGGCGTTGGAGCTGATGAGAAGGAGTGATTCTTCGTAGGCGTTGGAGCTGATGAGAAGGAGTGATT
>DRJB01000012.1 GCA_011052355.1 Candidatus Kaiserbacteria bacterium | reverse complement strand
TCAAAGATATGGAAGCACGCGCAAACTCAGGCATTTTATCTACCGATACTCCGTCAGAAATCTTAGGAAATACCGATACTTTGTCAGAAATCTTAGGAAATATTAATAACGCGAAAGACCGGGAACATTTAGCATCTTATATGTTTGCAAATGCATTTTATGGTAATTGGCAAGCATTATCAGTAAGGAAAAACTCGCCCAAAGAAAACATCATCACCATTACCGTGATACCTACAGAAGCACTACAAGGTATGCTAGCTTACGAAACCGGTACCAGGCAACCCGTAGGAAATCTGTCAGATTTCCTACTCCGTATGCGCGAATTTATCAGCAATGTATAATACAAATTGGCGTTACAATCCAGAACATAATTTAAAATACGCGACAATTTATTGCTTTGGACGTAAAAGCGGAAACAGTTGTCCCTCTCGTACGGATACCCCTTCAAGAAAACTAAAGAGGCGCTCAGACACACCAAACCCGAACGTGGGTGGCATGCCATATTCAAGAGCCTCCACATAAGAAGTGTCATTCATCTGTGCCTCATCATCACCCGCATCTCTTAACTCTTGCTGATGATTGAAGCGCTGTGCTTGTTCAAGTGAATTATTGAGCTCGCTGAAACCTTTTCCCATTTCACTTCCGGCAAGAATTACTTGAAACCTATCCGCCACACGCAAGTCTTTTTTGTTACGTTTTGCAAGTGGCTCCATATACACAGGAACACCTATTAAAAAACCCGGACCCGATAAAGTCTTTCGTATGTGTTTCCAAAGAGTATCCACCCCGCGCTCAAGATTAAATCCTTTTGATTCAAATGGCATATGACGTTCCTCAAGAACCTTGCGAACATCCTCCACGGAAGTTTCAAAAGGGTCAACACCGAACTCTTTTTTAATAAGCGCGCCGTAATCATACCGTTCCCACACTGAATCGAAATTAACGGTAAATTCTTTTATTGAAAAAGTTAGCGTATTATACACTTTGTCTGCAACAGTGCGATACAAATCTGTTATCATATCCATTCCCTCTTCATAATCTGAAAACGCTTGATAAAACTCCACTTGCGTGTAATCCTGCGCATGCTCAAACGACATACCCTCATTGCGAAAAATACGACCAATTTCAAATACCTTCGGAAAACCCGCAACCATGAGTCGCTTCTGCCACAATTCTCCGGCACTGATGCGCAAATAGGCATCAATATTAAGCGCATTGTGATGTGTGACGAACGGTCGTGCGTCTGCGCCCCCTGTTGTTGTTTCAAGCACGGGTGTCTCCACTTCCATAAAATCTCTATCCAGTAAATAAGCACGTATAGTGTTCCAAAAAAGTGAGCGCCTGTGAAAACGTGCACGTAAATCTTCCGAGAGCAAAATATCAAGATAGCGTTTTCTGTATCTCTCTTCTTCATCTTTAATACCAAACCACGTGTCAGGAATCGGTCGCAGTGACTTGGCAAGCATCTTCCATGAATGCGCAAGAAGTGATTGCGCACCACGCTTGGTTGTAAACGCCATACCGGAAAGCTCAACTATATCACCAATGTCAACCACTTCTTCAAAAAAAGAAAACACCTCTTCGCCCACCTCATCTTTTTTCAAATATCCTTGCGTACGTCCTGTACCATCATATATATCAAGAAAAAGAGAACCACCATGCGTGCGCACCGACATCACCCGCCCATCAAGCGTAACAGCACCACCGCGTTCTTCAAGTGTTGTGTGCTCCTCAAGAAATTTTTGTATGGTGTGCGTACGCGCACTGGCAGATGGATACGCATCAACCCCTTTCTCCTTCAATTTTTCAAGTTTTTTAATTCGTTCGTTGCGAATGTCTATAAAAGCCATAGTTACACTATATCAGATATGCGCACTTTACGTTTTGGTGTTTTTGGTTAGGAGATTTTTTTAACCACATACGTCTGCTTTCCATTTGGGGTTTCAAACGTGAAAACTTCATTTTTCTTTTTTCCCATAATGGCACTCCCAAGCGGTGAGAGGTGCGAAAGTTTTCGTTCGCGCATGTCCGCCTCCTCAGACCCGACAATGGTATATGCGTGCGTCTCTTGCTCTCCTTCGCGACAAATTGATACCACAGAGCCAAAACCAACTACATCTTTTTTATTGGTACTTTCCATTACTTTTGCATTTTTTATAATATCCGTAAGCCTGCGAATACGTTCTTCAACCGATGCCTGAAGCTCGCGCGCCTCTTGGTATTCCGCATTTTCAGAAAGGTCTCCTAGCGAACGAGCATATTCCAAACTCTTTGCAATTTCAGTACGCCTGGTTGTCTCAAGGTACTCAAGCTCCTTATGTATCTCTTCAAGTTTTTCTTGCGAGAGAATTGTTTCTGTTTCCAATTGTTCATTCATATGATTTCAATATGTTTGTGTGTTTATATGCATTGTACGTGAGTCTGAAAAGAGTGCAAGCCCACAAAAGAATAACAACAACAAACAGGGTAAGACCTGGGCCAAGCGGCCCGGAGCGCCCTGTTTGTTGTTGTTATTCTTTTGCGGGCGTGTGGTTACAAAATAAAATAGTAACAAGCAGGGTAAGACCAAAGGGGGGTGGCCCGGAGCGCCCTGTTTGTTGTTGTTATTCTTTTGCGGGCGTGTGGTTACACTTATTTTTATCTAGTTACTAAGTACTAAAATTTAAGCTAAACACTTAGTGCGACGGTGTAGACGATGCTAAAAGCCCCTGCGCATGCAGTGTTTGAAAAAACTCTTTCATAACCGTTGTCGCATCTTCTCCTTTCCCGGAGGGACCTCGCCCAAGCACAACAGCAAAAGCATAGTGCGGATTTGAATACGGATAAAATCCCTCAATCCACGAGTTATCATATTGATTGCGGATTCCCACTTGTGCGGTTCCTGTTTTGGCGGCAATGGCGAGATAGGGAAAGTTTATTTGCCAGGCAAGCGCACTTGTTACCGCCTCGCGCATCCCTTCTCGCACCACTTTAAAATTCGCGTGCGATACCGGTATGGTTCTGAATTTCGGAGAAGCATCGGCAAGCAATGTCGGCGTGAGTAATTTGCCTCCATTTGCCACCGCCGCGATGGCTCGTGCCATTTGTATTGGCGTTACAAGCATCGCATATTGTCCGATTGCGGTAAAATACGTATCGCCAAGATACCACTGCTTGTGCAATACTCTTTCTTTCCACGCGGGAGTTGGAACTAATCCCTCTCTTTCATTTGGTAAATCAACGCCTGTTTTATCACCAATGCCAAATTGATGATACCAATAATCTAACCGCTTTATGCCCAGCCCTTTTTGTGAACCAAACCCACCGCCAACCGTATAGAAAAAAACATCAGACGACCACGCAATCGCTTTGCGCACCGCAAGTACGCCCAGCGCCTTCCATCCTTTGTATAAAAATATCTTCCCCGGATGATATGGGTCTTTGATAATAAGAAAGCCTTTGTCATCAATGGTGGTATTCGGGGTGATAATTCCATCAGTGAGCGCACCGGCGGCAATGAACGGCTTCACGATTGAGCCGGGTGCATACAAACCCTGCACCGCCTGGTCAAGATACGGATGCCGTGTGTCGGTGCTGTATGATGCGATTGTCTTTGCGGGATACCCACTTGAAAGTACATTGGCATTGTATGTGGGATATGAAGCAATGGCACGTATAGCTCCGGTGCGCACATTCATGAGTACCGCGCCACCACTTTGAAAATCATTTCGTTTGGCTACATCGGAAAGCGCTTTTGTAAGGGCACTTTCAGATTTCGCATCAATGGAAAGTAGAAGAGTTTTCCCTTTATGCGAGGGCACTATGGTGCCTTGGGAATATATTTTCCCAACAGCATTCACTTCGGTCAGTATAGTACCGCTTGAGCCGGTCAACATCGTGTTGTATTGCGCTTCAAGGCCTGCAATTCCCTTTTCAACAATATCGTAATATCTTCCCGAGGAATCTTTTTTTGGATACGAAACATATCCGATTATTGAGCCCATCTGAGGGAAAAGATATTCCCTCCTCACATTTCCCTGCGCGTCTTCCTTATTATCAACAAGCACAGTCCCATTCACGCCGACAATGATACCTCGCGGAGCAAACAATACTGAGGAGCGGATATGATTTTGTCTACTTTCTTTTGCATACGCGCTTCCGTTGACAATCTCCAATTTCCCGGCTTGCAAAAGTATTACAATGGCAATGACACCAAGCGAAACAAAAAGTCCGACAAAAGCCCCCGATGGTATTGGGAGCTCCAGCCTGCCTTGAAATCGTCCACGATCAAAACCGGATACATTCGTTGCATCAAGAAATATCTCATCCGGAGCAATTTCATAATGACGAAACGCTTTCTTTTTAAAAAAATTTGGACGTCTTATTCGTGGAAAAAATTTCATACGTTGCGCACATATGTTTTCATTATGTACTTGGCGAAAAACATGAACGTTGTTACCACCACGCCCGCAACAGTACCAACCGGAAAGAAAAAACCGTGCGGAATCATGTACAATATATCAAATTCAATACCTATCGCAAGCGCTGCAAATGGATATCGCCATGAGGAAATGATGGCGAGTACCGCGGTATATTGCCATGGGAATAAAAATGGAGAAAGAATCGCCCCTATAAAAAAGGCGATGTATATCATGGCATGGTGCGATGTGTTACAACCACGGTGGAAAGTGAGAATATATTTACGAACGGTCTTATGCGCAATGTTTCCATTACCTCTCCGGTAACCGCATCAATACGAACAACGCGACCGATTGCAAAAGATGGGGCACCTGAAACAAATACCAAATCTCCGTTGGAAATATTTACTTGATGCGGTACTGAGGCGGTAAAGGTGCCGGCACCGGTTCCCTTCAAGGCAATGGGGCTGTGCGCTGTTCCAACCCACGCATCGGTTGTAACTCCCGGAGAAGAAAAAAGTAATACTCGCGCAACATACGGGGAAACATCTTTGACCGTGCCGATTGGAACTCCGCCGGTGGCGGTTACCACATCACCGATTGCGCTCTTAGACATGGTGCCGGCATCAATAATTAGCGTGCCGTATGGCGATTGCATTGGGCGCGCAAGAACATTTGCCACTGTACCGCGCGCGCGTGGCGTAGTCGTTCCGATAAGTGTGGTGAGTGTATCCACGCGCGCAAAAAGTGCGCGATTTCTGTTTATGAGAGCTCCATTTTGCAAAGTAAGTGCACGGTTTTCATCATATAAATCTTGTTTGTTTGAAAAAATAACGAAAACCGATGAGGTATTTTTATATACATAAGAACCCGCGGAGAAAACCGGCGCCATAACGATTAAAAATGCTCCGGGAGCAACGAAACGAAATAGCGCAAACACCACCACCACCGCAAGGACTATGCTACCACCGGAGAAAATGCGCGGTGTCAAAAAAGCATTACGTTTGTGAGAGAATTTCTTCTTCATGAAGGAAAATTTCTTTAAATAATTCCGGGGTTTCCGTGATAATACCGGTACCGCGCGCAACAGCTGTCAACGGGTCCGGTGAGATGCGCACCGGCACGCCTAACATTTTTTCCAGCAATTCAGGGAGCCCGCGCAAGAGTGCCCCACCGCCAAACACCACCACCCCGCGCTCAAGAATATCAGAAAGAAGCTCCGGCGGAGTTTGTTCAATCACTTCTTTGAGAGCATCTAAAAGCCCATCAAGCGAGACCGAAAGCGATTCACGCACATGTGTATCGGTGATTATAATTTCTCTTGGGAGCCCAGTGGCAAGGTCGCGCCCACGGACAGCGCGCTCAAGCGGTTCCGGCAATGGCAACGCAGACCCAACCCCTATCTTTATTTCTTCGGCGGTGCGCTCACCTACCAAAAGACGAAATTCGCTACGTATGTAATCAATGATATTTTCATTAAATCTGTCCCCGGCGATGTGTGAACTTTTTGAAGCGACAGAGCCATTGAGCGACAGCACGGCGATGTCGCATGTGCCACCACCAATATCAAGCACCATGGTTCCAAACGCCTCATGTATGGGAAGCTTGGAACCGACAGCTCCGGCAATCGGCTCTTCAACAATATGCACCTCTCGCGCCCCTGCCGCCACAGCCGCATCGCGCACCGCACGACTTTCAACATTGGTTACGCCGGTTGGCACACCTATGACCACGCGTGGACCAAACATTCTGGTACGTTCCTCCTGCGCCTTATGAATAACATATTCAAGAAGCTCCTGAGTAATTTCAAAATCAGAAATGACCCCATGCGAAAGTGGCTGCACCGTGCGTATGTGTGGCGGAGTTTTCCCGAGCATCTTTTTCGCTTCATGCCCAACCGCCACAAGCTGGTTCGTCTTTACATTAACCGCAACGACCGTGGGCTCGTTGCGTATAACTCCCTTCCCTCGCACATACACGAGCGTGTTTGTCGTGCCCAAGTCAATGCCAATATCATTTGAAAAAAAAGACTGCGTAAAAAATTTTGTCATAGGTTATTTTTTTTATCGTCACGGGCGAGCGCTAACACAGCTTCGCGCGTAATGCGCATTGTCTCACCTGTTGCACGATTAACTATTTCTATCATTTCAGTATCTACCGCGTCTTTTCCAATGATGATGCGACGTGGGATGCCAAGCAAATCACTGTCGGTAAATTTCTCTCCCGCGCGTACGTTGCGATCGTCGTACAATACTGAAATACCTTTCGTAACCATTTCCTCATAAAGCAGGTCCGCGTACTCTCGTATACGTTCGTTATTTCCGGCAAGCGAAACCAGGTGTACATCAAACGGAGCAATTGCTTCCGGCCACACCAGTCCTTTATCATCGGAAAAAATTTCGGCAATAACACCCATAAGCCGTGCCGGACCGATACCATAGCTGCCCATATATACAGGCACTTGTTCCCCTCTTTCATTTGTATAATGCAACCCGAGCACTTCTGAAAACTTTGTACCAAGATTGAATATATTTCCCACCTCAGCCGCGCGCGCTTCGTTGAGATTTTCTTTATGCACACCGGCTGTTTTATATACGTCTTCGTCATTATAAACTTCTTTATTTATGGCGAGCTTTTTTTCTTTATCAAAAAATATAGTGTCTTCGCCGGCATCGCACAGCGTCTGGAATTCATGTGAATACTTGCTGAATGAACCACCGGAGGCAAACGTGCGATAGGTACGCTCACCTATGTCAACACGACTAAAGATGCGCTCGTATGCTTGTGTGGCTCTTTCATAAAACTCTTCATGCTGTGCTTTGTCTGCGGAGAAAGAATATAAATCTTTCATAATAAATTCACGGGTGCGCATAATACCGGATTTTGCGCGAGTCTCATTTCTGAATTTATTTTGAAATTGATACACATAGCGTGGCAAGTCTTTGTACGAAGCGATGTGTTCTGACATAAGCGAGGTAATGGCTTCTTCGTGTGTGTTGGCGAGCCCGAGCGGACCGCCATTTTTAAGCTTGGTCTTAAACCAAATATCAATGACATCATCGTCCCATCTTCCGCTTGTTTTCCATTTGTTTGGGTCTTGCAGTGTGGTTAAAAATACTTCCTGCCCGCCAAGAGTATTCATTTCTTCACGAATAATACCGATGATATTGTTGAGCACACGCAACCCCAACGGCAAATATGAATACACACCTGCGATTTCTTTATGTATATACCCGGCACGAATAAGAAGGACGGCATTCTTGGATTGCTCGTCAGAAGGCGCCTCTCGGCGGGTTTTGGTAAAAAGCATTGATTGGCGCATATGTGCTTTCCATTATACGCGATAATTCCGAATCGTAAAATTTTCTAGTCCCCACCCCCCACTCGCGAAGCCTTCGGCTTCGCGAGTGGGGGGTGGGGTGATCTTATCTTCCACGTTTGTGCCGGGGGGCAGAATTGAACTGCCGACCTTGGGTTTATGAGTCCCACGCTCTAACCAACTGAGCTACCCCGGCATTTTTATATTTAATACTTTCAAGACACCGTACATGGATTACCATTCACAAAACCACCATACTACGCATAACACAATGATTCAATATATCATAACATGATTGGCGTTCTTGCGAAGGAAGTACCCCCCGGAAAAGAACAGCACATGATGTGCTGTTCTTTTCCGGGGGGTACTTCTTAAGTCAGTCCACAAACAATCACAAAAATCTCATTTCCCTCTTTAAGCTTTTTTTGTTACACTGTCTTTTGAAATGAACGCGCGGTTAGCTCAGTCTGGTAGAGCATCTCATTGACGTTGAGAGGGTCAGGGGTTCGAGTCCCTTACCGCGCACATAAAAACATTTTTATATTTATATTAGGAACAACTTAATTACACCACATTCTAAAAAAATAAAGGCGTCTGACTTAGAATAAACCTTGAACCGGGAAGTCTTCCTTTCTAATCTTTTTCACAAAAACCTCGTGAGAAGTCAAGTAATTAAGTCTCTTTCTTGGGCGGTGGTTATGAGCTCGGTGAGTTTGTTTGCAATACAGGGGTTGTTCTCAATGATTCTTGCATCCCTCTTTGATTCTTCTCGTCTCCTCAGATACTTTTTGTGTGCGCTGTTTGATCCGTATACAGTCTCTCTCCACCTGTTGGTGGTACTGTTTCTCTCTATTTCACCACGTATGGTATCGTACTTTCTTTGTAGCCACCTCGCTATGTAGTATGGTGTTTTTCCCTTTCTCAATAACTGTGCAATGAGCATTCTCTCTTCATATGAAATGTGTGTATAATGAACCATACAAGAACCTCGTTACTTGTTTATACTATAGACCTTTCCGTGATATTATCT
>DRJB01000011.1 GCA_011052355.1 Candidatus Kaiserbacteria bacterium | reverse complement strand
TGTATGAAACTCACTCAAAATCGTCCAGTTCCTTTATACTCTTGCTGATAAGATTATGCGAGCGTTGGTTTCCTGCCGAAATTTTTAATTTCGGCAGGATTTTATGGTCTTGCTTATGGTTTCGGGGATGTGGATAACTACTATGCAAAGTGGGACAAAGTGTCATATACTTATGAATAAGTGGGACGAAGTGGGATTTCCAATTTCTGTCCTCACGAAATAAATATATGTTTATCGGAGAATACCACCACACACTTGATACAAAAAACCGAATATCGTTTCCGGTAAAGTTTCGGAAAGATTTTGGTCGAGCGGTTATTGTTACGCGTGGTCTTGACCGCTGTCTTTTTGTGTATACGAAAACTACATGGAAGAGGGAGGTTGAAATAATTGCGCGACATGCAAACGGAAGTTCCGCCGGGCGTGCGTATGCGCGACTGATGCTTACCGGAGCCATGGAAGTTGAAGTTGATTCCGCAGGAAGAATTCTCATTCCGGATTATCTGCGCACCTATGCATCACTGCGAAACAAGACTGTTGTTGCCGGAGTCAATGACCGTGTGGAGATATGGGAAGAACGTTCCTGGAATGCTTACACAAAGACCATTGAGCGTGATGCGGATACTTTTGCGGAAACGCTCAACACTTCCTCATCGGCATAATATTTTTTATGAAAACATTTCATCACAGTGTACTTTCGGACGAAGTCATCAGCTCACTTTCAATACATTCTGATGATGTTGTGGTAGATGCAACTGTCGGCGGGGCGGGGCATTTTGCCCGAATGGGCAAAATGCTTGGCGAGAATGGGACAGTAATCGGTATAGATGCGGATGGGAGTGCATTACAGCGCGCGCGCGAATATCTTCCGGATATTCGCGCGCATACATTACTCGTGCAAGATAATTTTCGCAATCTTTCAGACATATTGGATAAGAACGGTATCTCTCATATAGATAAATCATTGTTTGATCTTGGGTGGAGCGGATTTCAGCTTAGTGTACAGCGCGGATTTTCATTTCAAGAAACAGAACCATTATTAATGACCTATGACGAACATGCGACATACACTGCTGCGCACATGGTCAACAGCTCCACAGAAGAAGAGCTTGTGGATATATTGCGCACCTATGGCGAAGAGCGTTTTGCACGCTCCATAGCTCGCTCAATCACTCACCAGAGGAAAATTGCAAAAATACTCACCACCGCGGACTTGGTTGAGGCGGTCTTGGGGGGTACACCCGGTTGGTATCACAAACGCAAAATACATCCGGCAACAAAAACATTTCAAGCGTTTCGCATTGCTATAAATGACGAGCTTAACGCATTGCGCGAAGGCATAACTTCCGCAATGTCTTATACGCGCGCCGGAGGGATAATTGCCGTTATTACTTTTCATAGTATTGAAGACCGCATTGTAAAAAACGTATTTCGTGATGCGGTGTACGAAGGGCGTGGCGTACTTGTTACGAGAAAACCAATTGTACCATCTGCGGAAGAATTATCCGCGAACCGCAGGGCGCGCAGTGCAAAATTGCGTGTCTTTGCAATGGGCTCGCGCGCAACGATGAAAAATCCTTCCGCAACACAATATACTTATGCGTAATATCATACACAATGCCTCATACGTTTCCGCAGCAGATTATTGGCAATTGCTATACACGGTGCTCATGCGTGCAACTATCGTAATGTTGTTTGTGTACATCGGTCTGTTGGCGTTCGTTATGTCGTATGGCGTTGTCAGTATGCGCTCCGCACAAATTGTGCAAGACACACGAGCACGCATCGGTACACTTGAAACTTCCTATCTAAACAAGATAAGTGAAATAAATGACACACAACCGAGTGCGTCCGGCTTTGAAAAACCGGTACACATAGGATATGTTGTTGACACACGCCCGGCGGTTTCCATTCGTACGCCATAACATAAAAATATGTGGGCAATTTTTCATTCTCGCCTTTATGTCGTTTTTACCATTTTGGGTATACTCTCTATTTTGCTCATCGGACGATTGTTTACCGTTCAAATTGTTGAAGGAGCGCAATATCAAATGAAAGCAAGGGAACAGTACGCATCAAACAGGGGTTCGTTTACGCGCGGAAATATTTATTTCACTCGTAAAGACGGTGTGCATATCGCCGCCGCGACAATAAAAACAGGTTATCTCATTGCCATAGACCCTGAGTCACTCTCGTATCCAAAACGGGCATACGCAACACTCAATGCAATCATTCCGATTGATAAATCCGTATTTTTTATGGCAACAAATAAAAAAAATGATCCGTACGAAAAAATCGCAGACCATGTTTCTTTAAAACAGGGAGCGCAAATCATAGAAAAACATCTAAGCGGTGTTACGGTCATACGTCAACAATGGATATATTATCCGGGTGGCACGCTTGCCGCACACGCTATCGGTTTTGTGGCATATAACAACAGCAACACAGTGAGTGGACAGTATGGCATTGAGCGTTATTACAACAATGCTCTTGTGAGAAATGATACAAACCGTGGAAATTTTTTCACGCGGATTTTTTCAAACAGCAGTTCTTTTCTGGTTGACCCCAGAGCTGCAAAAGAGGGTGATATCGTTACGGGCATTGAGCCGGTGGTTGAAGCGCACCTGCTCGCCAAACTTAAAACACTGCGTACAAAATATAATGCAAAATCCGCAGGTGGCATTATCATGGTGCCCTCAACCGGTGAAATTGTGGCGCTCGGAAGCGTTCCAACGTATAACCCAAACACTTTTCAAACCGCAAGCACTTCTTCATTCATAAACCCGTTGGTGCAAAATGTGTATGAGTTTGGTTCCATTATGAAGCCAATTACCATGGCATCCGCACTGGACGCGGGTGTGGTTACTCCCAAAACCACTTATTATGATACTGCGTGCATACATGTTAATGGCGATAAAATTTGCAATTGGGATCTTAAAGGGCGCGGAGTGATACCAATCGGGCAAATAATCGTGCAGTCTTTGAATGTTGGAGCATCATGGCTTGCTCAACAGCTCGGGCAACAGCGTTTCAGAGATTATTTTATGAAGCTGTTTGGACAGAAGACAGGTATTGATTTACCGGGCGAAGTGAGTGGCTTGATTGGAAACCTAAACAGTGCGCGACAGGTGGATTTTGATACTATGTCTTTCGGTCAGGGAATTGCAATCACGCCCGTACAAATGATACGTGCTCTGGGCACCATAGCCAACGCGGGAGTGATGGTTCAGCCACACATTGCAACCGAAAAAATTCTTACCTCAGGAAAAGTGGTTCCGATGATATGGAATAAGAAAAAGCGAATTTTCTCCACTCTTTCTTCAAGTGAAACGACCGCCATGATGGTTGACCTTACGAATAATGAATTATATAACGGGAAGTATGTTATTCCCGGTATTCCGGTGGCGGTTAAAACCGGAACCGCGCAATTGACAAAGCCCGATGGCGGTTATTATACAAATCGCTTTTTCCATTCGTACGTTGGTTTTTTCCCCGCACATGCACCACGATTTATAATTTTATTATATGTAAATTATCCGCATGGAAAAGATCCGTATCTGGATGAGTATTCAACGGAGACACTTACAATCCCAATGTTTGACATGGTGCACTTTTTGATTAATTATTACCATATACCGCCCAACCGCAGTACCGTTATCACACATACATCATGATGAAAAAAATATTACGTACGTTTATCGCTTCACTTCTGGCAACTTTGTCCAGTGGTATCATTCGCAAATATAAACCAACGGTGATTATGGTAACCGGAAGTGTTGGAAAGACATCAACCAAAGACGCTATCGCCGCCGCACTTTCTGAAATGTATTTCTTGCGAAAGAGTGAGAAAAGTCATAACACTGAATTTGGCGTGCCGTTCACCATCATTGGCGTGGAAAATCCATGGCGCAATATTTTTGCGTGGATACGTGTTTTTCAGGAAGCGTTTACGTTGTTGTTGTTGCCCAATCACTATCCTAAAATGCTGGTGCTGGAAGTTGGTGCCGGCAAGCCCGGAGACATTACCGATTTATTGCACATGATTACACCTGACATAGTGGTGGTAACGAGATTGCCGGAGGTGCCGGTGCATGTGGAAGCGTACGTTTCACCGCAGGCGGTACGCGAGGAAGAATTTATGCCTGCGTATGCGCTTGCTCCCGCAGCGCCACTTATTATTTCAGCCGATGACTTGTATGCGCGCGATATGGCATTGCGTCTTCCCGTGCGTACCATCACTTATGGCATGAATGAAGATGCACAAGTACATATTGAACACCCGGATTTTCTCATTGAGGATGGTCGCGTGCGCGGTATGCAAGCGCAAGTTAGTGTGAACGGGGTAAATGGAGTGAACGGAGCCCCCCGCACGGCGACCGGAACGGTCGCCGTGCGGGGGGCGCTCGGGCGACAACAACTATTCGCACCGGTTTCCGCTCTTGCGGTTGCCGTTGCACTTTCAACGTCAATTGATTCGGCACTGGCCGGGCTTTCCGCATACACGCCACCACCCGGCAGAGGAAGAATTCTTGATGGCGTACAGGGTTCAATCATCGTTGATGAATCATACAATGCATCTCCCGTCGCGGTTGTTGAATCGCTTTCAACGCTTCGCGACATAACGCCAACGTCGCGTAGGATTGCGGTTCTTGGCGACATGCTTGAGCTTGGTCGCTATTCCGTATCTGAACACGCTCGCATAGGAGAATTGGTAGCGCACTGTGCGGACTTATTGATTACAGTTGGAGTGCGCGCTCAAGGCATCGCGCACTCCGCGCAAGAAGCCGGGCTTAATGTAAAAAATATCCACATATGTAACACTGTGCAAGAAGCATCCGACATACTTTCCAAACTGGCGCACCCAAATGATATATTTTTGGTAAAGGGGTCACAAAGTGTACGGCTTGAGCGCGTGGTGAAAACATTGCTGAAAAACCCGGGCGACAGCGTCTACCTGCCACGACAAGACAGACAATGGAAACTCATATCGTAATTACCACGAGCATCATGGGCACCAAACCATAGTAAGTGTGGAGCGGGGTATGGCGAAAATACGTTTTTTTTGCTATAACCAATACTATAGCGATGACTCAATATCGCACATACACATACACATATATACACATACTACACGCATGCACACATACACGGCCCTATCGTCTAATGGCTAGGACATCACCCTCTCACGGTGGTAATCGGGGTTCGACTCCCCGTAGGGTCACAAATTGGAGTTTTTCACAATAAAAGCACGGAACATATATAAACAATGAGTAATCTAAGAGCGCTGTATTATATACTTGTTTTATGTTAAAGACGCTTCAAAGAAAAATAATTGGAGTTATAGACAAGATACTTATCTATCATTATTTAAGCGCTATTTTAATTACATTTAGTGAAATGGAGACATGGGTTTTTTGTCCACTGTGTCAAGACATTTTTACAGGTGGTTATATAAATAGGCAAGATGAATTTAATAGGACTCTTTCTAGAGCTACATGGGGGTCAAAAATAAAATACATCAGAGGATATGACTTAAGAGATGTTAGACACACATCAGAAAGTTTGGAAAGGTTAAGAATAATGAGGAAATACACTGAATTTAATGATTTGTTTTTTGAACTTGAAAAGGTATTAGAGGAGAGCGAAACCCGTTTATTCATTCCAGATATTTTATGGGATACGGGAATGAAAACAGTAAAAGATTAACATTTGAAAGCTCTTATATGAAGAAAAATGGTGAAAGTAAAAATAAAAAATTTACCACAAAGACAATTAAAGATACATATATAGAATTAAAAAAAGATTTTATAAAGATGCACAGGCTTTATTTGGAATTAGACTACAAAGTGTTTTTCGTTGACGAGCATAGGACTGACGATTTACCACAGGCGTAGCGAGCCTGACCGATTAAACAATTTCCGATTTCTTTTCCTATTGTGATGGGCTTGTGCACAAAAAAATCGAAAGGGAATGGTTTAATCGGTCGGTCGCACTCGTCGCAACGAGTGCGAGGTGGGGCGGTGGAGTTGTCGTCGTCGTTCGCGCCCCGCAGGACGCGTACAATTACTTGGCTAGATGTATATAAACCTGTATACTTTGTATACATTGCTGCTCCTTATTCTAATTTAAGTAGTGCTTTTAAGAATAAGGAGTAGCCTTATTCCAGTCATTGGATGTGGAGTTCCTTTATTCTAGGTAATGCTTGCAAACTAGAATAAGAGATGATACAATTCCAACAGTTAAAGTAAATATAAAAATATGATAAAAAAAGCTTTTATTCCACCATTTTTGCCCCCAAAATTAGATTATCATTCGATTTTCACAAATATAATAAAGGCAAGAGATATTATAGCTCGTTACGATGAAGCCGTAAAAAGACTGCCAAATCCTAAAATTATTCAGCGTTCTTTTGAGACTAAGGAGGCTGTCTTGAGCTCTAAAATAGAAGGGACACAGGCAACACTGGATGAAGTTTTGATGTTTGATGCACAAGATATAAAGTCCGAGAAAAATGAAAAAGAAAAAGATTATAGAGAAATTGTTAATTATCGTTTTGCAATAGAGCGTGGCAAAGACTTTCTAAAAGAAAAACCATTGGCAGAAAATATCATAAAAGATTTACACAAAATACTTCTTAATTCTGTGCGTGGGCAAAATAAGGCTCCAGGACAATTTAGAAAAACCCAAGTTTATATTGGTCCGTATGGATGCACTATTGAGGATGCGACCTTTGTTCCTCCAGGTCCACAACATATTGTGGAATTGTTTTCAAATATGGAAAAATATATTCATGCTGAGGATGTGATTGATCCTCTTGTTCAAATTGCCATCGCGCACTATCAATTTGAAGCTATTCATCCGTTTATAGATGGAAATGGGCGAGTTGGGAGATTATTAGTTCCTTTATTTCTTTATGAAAAAGAAGTTACTGCTTATCCGAACATTTATATCAGTGAGTTTTTAGAAGAACATCGCGATGTTTATTATGAGTTATTGCGTAATGTTAGTGAAAAAAATGAATGGATTCCATGGATTACTTTTTTTCTTGATGCTATTTCTAAGCAAACAAAAATAGCCCTTGAGC
>DRJB01000010.1 GCA_011052355.1 Candidatus Kaiserbacteria bacterium | reverse complement strand
CGTATTGGATACAATACTAGACACAGGTTATAAAGTCAACACCTCACATTCCCCCACCGTACGCCTTGACGCGTGCAGGGGGGGGAATGTGATATTTTCCATTCAGATTTATACAGATTTTCCTCCTCTATCGCGCGCCGAAGGCGCGCGATAGAGGAGGAAAACTTAATGTTTTTTCTTTGTGCTTTTCTTTTTAGTGGTGATTGCCACCGATGCGGAGGTTCCACCGACCGTGCGCAAGAACGCTTTTTGCATGGTGTCCATTTCATCTTTTGGCATATCAAAAAAGCGTTCTTGTGCACGGTCGGATTGCTCTCTTAAAGAGATGTCATACTCGCTTACAGTTGGGTGCACCTCAAGTGCACGTTTGTTGAAACCGGTGATAGTGAGTCCCTCAAGAGAACGTACTCGCGAGAGCGCAACGTATCCTTGCCCATACTCAAATGCGCGCGACAAATCAATGTGTGCGGCATCAAGCGACATGCCTTGGCTCTTGTGCACCGTTATCGCCCACGCAAGTCGCAACGGCATTTGCGTTACGCTTGCGCGCACCACTCCATTTTCTTCAATCACCCAATCCATTGGAGAAACAGTAATAACCCTTCCGTCGCGCGTGCGTACCATGGGCGACTCATGAGTGAATGCTTCAACTGTTCCAAGCGTGCCATTCACAAAACCGGCGGACGTATTATTTTTAGTAAACATGACCACTGCTCCCTCTTTCAAAACAAGCTGTTCCGGAGAAAGACATCCGCGCACAAGATTATTGGTAAGGACATCCGGACCGGTTTTTTCCATGGCAAACGTACGTGGCTTTGATGAGATTTTTTCAAGAGCTCTCGCATTTGCCGTATCCACAGCTCCTGTATGAGGGAACAAAACCGGTACGTCGTCGGGTGGAGCGGAAGTGCGCGTGGTAAGTAGCGCCTCGTGCTCTTTTGTCACTTCTCCGCTACGTATGGCGGATAGCAATTTATAAAAATCACCATTTTCTTCTTGCCTGTATTGCTCGTCCATGTAACACACCAAAAGATTTAAGCGCTTCCATACTGCGCTCTTAAATGCAAACGCATGACTGTCTTCTTCATCACCTATATCGGGCAACAGAGATGGGCTTTGCGTACTGCGATATTGTTGCGTGCGAAATACCGGTGGAAGCTGAAAAAAATCTCCGGCAAGTACAACTTGCAATCCTCCGAACGGACGCTCATCACGGCGCACATATCTGCACACCGCCTCAACCATTTCAAAAGTACCGGTTGAAAGCATGGAAACCTCATCAATAATAAGTACGTGCGCTTTACGTATGCGCCGCACCACGTGCGCTTTTTGTCCGATGCGATCAAGCAGTTCTTCAGACAAGTCTTGTTCAATACCGATACCACTCCAAGAGTGAATGGTGTACCCTGCGATGTGCGTAGCGGCAATACCCGTTGACGCGGTTATCGCCGGCTCAACACCGTGCTCACGCAACCATATTATAAATTGCAAAACAGTATGCGTCTTTCCGCTCCCGGGCTCTCCGGTGAGAAATACATTTGCTCCGGTTTGTAAAATTGATAGTGCGTCGTGATGCGTCATAGTGATAATTTTTTTTGAATGTAAATCTTCATTTTGTTATGGTACCACATGACAAAGGTGAGTGATTTTAGCCCTACACATAACCGCACCAGCCCCCCGTCAGCGCGCTTGCACGCAAGCGCAAGCGCGCTGACGGGGAGGCTCGGGCACTCGCTACCGCTTCGCCACCGCAACCGCCTCATCAAATTTAACAGAAAGTAATTTTGAAGTACCATCACCGCGCATCGTAACCCCATACAAAATACCCGCGCGACTCATGGTTTCGCGATTGTGCGTGATGACAATGAGCTGTGATTTTTTAGATAGATTTTCTATCATGTCGCCATAACGTCTGCTGTTCGCCTCGTCAAGCGCCGCGTCTGTCTCATCCAATATCAAAAATGGAGGGGGGTTCACCTGACTCATCGCAAAGATAAGCGCTATGGACGCGAGTGCTCTCTCTCCTCCTGAAAGTTGCAAAAGTGACTGCACACGTTTTTGCGGGATATGCACCACCACCTCAACGCCCGGCTTTCTGTGCTCCACGGCGACAGCAAGACCATTCTCCTCTTCATCATCGTCCGATATATCATCCTCTTCAAGCACGAGCCGTGCGGAACCACCACCAAACATAAGAGAAAAGAATGTACCAAATGACTCATTCACGCGGGCGAGCCCCTGTGCAAAACTCTTCGCCACTTCATCATCAATCTCATCAATGAGCGTAAGCAACACATCCGCAGAGTGTGAAAGGTCGTCCAGTTCTTTTTCAAGAAACCCTTCTCGTCCCGACACTTCTTTATATTCCGTGCGAATATCTTCGCCCGTACCACCAAATTCTTCCAAACGAATTTTAAGTCGCTCTATGGCATGCCGACGATTATCCTGTTTGGAATATTCTTCTTGCGACACTTCCGTGCATGGCTCATACGAAACAGCGGAAGACCCCACCAATGCAAGTAGCTCCGCCTTGTCGCGCTCGCACCTATCACCACGTGCGGAAATTTCGCGCAGTTGCGCCTCTTGTTGCGACACTGCTGTTTGCGCATGTGCTTCTTGCTGTGCAAGAGCGATACTGCGACGTTGCCCCTCCCTTCCCGCCTCTTGTTGCGCCGAGTACATTTCGCGTGCACGCGATACCGCATTGCGCGCTTTTTCAACTTCACCGGCGAGCTCTCCCTCCTTCTGTTCTTGTGCCACCTTTTGATGTTCAAGCGCATGTAATTTTTGTTCATCATTACTTAACAGTACCTCTCTTACAGAGCCAAAGTGTTCAAAAAATGATTTCACTACCGTACGAACAGATATAAGTGTGGCGCGTAGTTTTGCCATATCTCCCTCAAGCGCTTCGGTTGTCTGTGTTTGCACTTCCTCAAACAACGCTGAAACAGTATCGCGCGGAATACGGACAGAGGGGTCATCCTTGAGTGATTTTTCTCTCTCTCGCATTGCCTCAAGCGCACCCTCCGTTTTGCTCACCTCTCTTGCGGATATGCTGTGCGCCCCCATCGCTTTTTCAAGTGCGTCCTCGGCCGTGTGCACAACGTGTGCCCGGCGCTCGCTCTCGTCATCTTTATCAGATGTCGCGGATATTTCAGAAAGCTGTGCCGAAAGTACCGAAAGCGTCTCTTTTGATTGAGCGAGCATAAGGGTTGTGGCTTGCTCCTCTTTTGTAAGATATGCATCTTCAATCGCAAAGTACACCACGCTCAGTGTGCTCAATTCATCGCGCGTGGCATCTGCGCGTTCCAATTTTTCAATTTGTTTTTTAAGAAAATTAACGTGCGGTGAAAGCTCCCTGCGCAACGCCTCAACTTGCCTGATATTTTCGCGCGTTCGTTCCAACTTTCGTTGCGCCTCAAGTTTTTTGAATTCGTATGACGCAAGCCCGAGAGCATCTTCAAGCATCTCCCTTCTTTGCCGTGCATTGGCGAGTAAAATACGATCCGCTTCGCCCTGCGCAATAATGTGATGCCCGCTCTCACCAATGTTGGCATTTGAAAGTAATTCATAAATATCGCGCAGGCGTACTCGCGAATCATTGATTGTGTATTCGCTTGTGCCATCGCGAAGTACCGCACGCTCTATGCGCACCTCATCAAAATCAAGGTTGAACACTCGCGAGATATTATCAAAAATAATAGCTACTGCCGCGCGATTGGTGCGCGGAGCTGTGGGAGAACCGTTAAAAATGAGATCTTCGCTCCGCTTTCCGCGCATATTTTTCATTGATTGCTCGCCAAGCGCAAAACGAAACGCCTCGGCAACATTTGATTTCCCTGATCCGTTTGGACCAACAATGGACGTAACGCTTGATGAGAAATCAAACACCGTCTTTTTTGCAAAAGACTTAAAACCGATAATCTCAACCTTTTTTAGCATATGACGCGTCATGCTATCAGTATAGCAAGCCCTGCAGACACAGTGGAATAATTACCATACAAAAATATCACCATCCGGTTTTTTGGAGCGCATTTTGTGCTGCATTTTGCTGAGCATCTTGTTTTGATCTCCCTTCGCCAGTCGCAATTTGTTCATCACGTAAGAAAACCCCCAGCATAAAACGCTTTTCATGATCCGGGCCTTCTTCGTGCAAAGTTTTATATGTGGGCGTAACACCGCGATGTTCTTGTGCCATTTCCTGAAAATAACTTTTTGCATCTTGCCACAGACGCTCTTTAATGATGCGATCAATTTTGGGATAAATATGCTTGGCAATAAATGCACTCACCGCTTCCAATCCGGTATCAAGATATATAGCTCCAAGAATTGCCTCAAACGCATTTGCTAAAATAACCTGTCGCGAGTGTCCTGTGTCTTTCGCCTCACCTTTGGAAAGAAGAAGCATGTCGTTGACCCCCAGCGCTTCTGATGATTCTGCAAGCGATTGTGTATTAACAAGTGCCGCGCGATATGCCGTGAGCTCACCCTCGGGACTTTGCGGAAACTTATGGAAAAGAAAATTTGTTACAACCAGCTCAAGCACCGCGTCACCAAGAAACTCAAGGCGTTCATTGTGTTTTGTTGATGAGTGATTTTCATTTAAATAGGAGCGGTGCGTGAGTGCCTCAAGGAGAAATTTTTTATCGTGAATCATAATGCCGAGTTTTTGTGCGCATGCGTGAATATCTGTCATGGTAAAATTATTTAGGCGCGATCAACAAGTATTTGTACTCCCGACGTAACAATAGGGAGCATATCATCATAAAAATTAAGATCAAGAATATCACGCATCTTAAACCATCGTGCATCATCAAGCCCCCCGCTTTTTTTAAGTGTTATATCAGTAAAAGATGTCTTAACAAGAAAAAAGGAAACTCGTTTGAGCATTTTCCCTTTTTCCGGGTGTGAAGCGACGTATTCATTTTTCCCAATAAGATTTTCAACTGTTCCAGGAAGCCCCGTTTCCTCGCGCACCACCCGTATTACTCCTTCCGCCACAGGCTCAGATTCCAAGACATGCCCCTTTGAAAGGGTCCAATGCCCGAACACATCGTGCAATAATGCGAGATAGTATTGCCCCTCGTGTTTTGCATACACGAGCGCACCGACCAGATCTTCAATCGGGAGGGGCTCTTTTCTTTGGCGATGTTTACTTGCGTCATTTTTGCCGGGCTCACCTATTTCTTTATACACCGTACCCAAAACCCCGTTTATAAAACGCCCCGATGATTCTCCACCGAAAGTTTTTGCAAGCTCAATCGCCTCATTGATAGCGACCTTCGCCGGGGTTTGCTTTCTATCGGCAAATAATAATTCGTACAAACCAAGTCGGAGAATGTTTCGGTCAATGGGAGCTATTTTATCAATGGGCCAGTCTGGTGCGGCATGAGAAATAATTAAATCAATATCACTTTGCTTGGTAAGCACACCGGAAAACAATGTGTTCATAAATGGGGTGTCCGTATCGCCCTTCCCGTGTTCACGAATATTTCTCTCAAGAATAACATTCGCCTTATCAGACGGCGTGCCGGTGGTGTCCCACTCAAACAGTGTTTGTAAAACGACGGTACGGGCTAAGTGACGATTTGCCATATAATATAAAGAGCTATTATTCCTTTAGAATAACCATATGCGTCGCTGAATGCAAGTGCACAAAGTGTACATTGTGTGATATGTGCGCAATAACCCTTCTCCCTCGCGGGCTTGTTAAGGCCAGACCTTAACAAGCCCGCGAGGGAGACAAACAAAACGCCCGCATATTACAGTGCGGACGTGTGTGAATCTAGGGGAGCGTAAGCTCCTCTCACCTCGTCCCGCCACAGCGTACACGCTACGGCGG
>DRJB01000009.1 GCA_011052355.1 Candidatus Kaiserbacteria bacterium | reverse complement strand
GCTGATGAGAAGGAGTGATTCTTCGTAGGCGTTGGAGCTGATGAGAAGGAGTGATTCTTCGTAGGCGTTGGAGCTGTTGAGAAGGAGTGATTCTTCGTAGGCGTTGGAGCTGTTGAGAAAGAATCATTCTTTGTACCAAATGTCCCAGTAGTAATATGTTTTTGACTGATGCTGACACTGTTACTCCCCAACCTCAAATTTAACAGGTTTGGGTTAATAAGACTTAATATAAGATAAGGTGAAAGAACTAGGATAAGTCCAAAAATCGCCATCATAATTTTTCCCCGCCCGGCTTCTTTGTTGGATATACTGGCGCCACTTCCCATCCAAAGAAACCCACCCCATATAATTTCAATGACAGCCAAAATGGTGGCGATGCCAATCGCATATGTATAGAGATTGTTTATAAAAGGAGTAAGTGATGAGGATGATGTGTAGGAGGTAAATGCCGGGAAGTTTGTGATTGGCACAAAGCCACTTCCCGCCAACAGTAGCCACCTCTTATTGTTTTTTTTATTAAAGATATTCATATATATATTACAATCCAAACAAGCCAAACCCACCGGTATGCGAGCCAAACTGAAGGGGTATCTGCGCTTTTTCACTTTCATACGCGGAATCCTTTTCCACCAACGCGCTTATAGTGGCAGACCCACCTCCCGCCCCTTTTGGGCGTACGGTTAACATGGGGCCGGTCTGCACTTTCGCGCCATTGAGAAACCACGTAACGATTGGTGTGGCACCGGTAAGAGAAAATCCGTATGGAACCGCCACAAATGTTGACTCGGACGAGCCGATTGTAGCTCCGAAATTGGAAGAAAGAGCGTGTCCATAATCGGTGCCTGTAAGTGGGTTGTTTTCGTATATGTGCACAACGGGTGTGCCTGAAACGAGAGTAAGTGCTCGTTGTGCCGTTTGTGTATTTTTCGGGTCTTGCACTGTTACCGAAACACTATTTTCTCGGTATGGGAGTGGAGCATTTATAACGGCAGAATCTTTTCCAACCCCAGACGCCTGTAATGTTTCATTTCCGATTTTCCACACGTAAGATAATGTTGAGGGACTGAGTGGTTTGCCATTTATCTGCATGTTCGGTATGGCAACTAACCGCACTTTCCCAAAAGAAGGGATGGTTGGGGTGCCCGGATACCACATGGGCGCGGTGGAAAGTGGTTCTACCACCAATGCTACCGATGCCGGATGAAGTGTGACAGTCCGCGTGTATACTTTCCCATTAAAGTTTGTGCGCACCACCACATACATACTTTTTCCCGAAGCGCCGGTTTCAAATGAAACCGGCTGTCTACCGGTGCTGGTGCCAACCTTTTTCCCATTTACCAAAACAGAAAAAGTACTGTTGTTGATTGAAATGGCATTGCCGGATAATGTCAACACTACTGATGAGTATGGTTGCGGATAGTTTGGGTTAAGATGAATGTAAAACGGTGCCAATGAAGATGTTTGTGCGAGGGCACCGTGTGGTGCGGAAAATAAAAATACTGCGCCTATGACAAACACTGTTGCGACAAATCTTTTCATTGCTTATCAGTATAGCGCATAATATGAGTATGTGTGTGGTGTCATATTCTGTGTACGTGGATTTCTCAGCATAGCAATATTTTTAGATAAATAAGATTAGTTTAAGCGGCTTTGGAAATCCTATCCGGATCACCGAAACCCCTGTCGTTCGCTGCCACTGTTTGTGGCATAGCAGCACGCCGCGATAAAGTGGCCTTTTGAAGCGCGCTATATTTTTTTAGTTGTTCTTTATATTGGGCAAGTTTTACCCGGTCTTCATTTCGTACGTTTAAGACAATCAAGGTCACCCCAATAAGAAGTGTTGGAATAATATTTAAAAAAGGAATGAGCCCAATAATAAAAGTTGTTACCGCAACCCCAAGACGTTTATTTGCCGATTTACCACCGCCAATAAATGGAATTCCGGAGATAGCAAGTAAAAAATAAATTATCATCCAGCCCAAAATCGTAAGTGCAAATGCCATTATTTCGCCAATAAAACCAATTGCAGCGACACCGACCCCACTAACAAACTCAGCGACTCCCGTGAATGTTCCCGCCCCCCACCCAACAACCTCCCCGATGGTTTTGCTTCCTGTATAGTGCTCCGCATATACTCCGGCTCCCACACCAATCATTATCGGTGCGGTAATGGGGAATATAGAAAAGGTAAAAATAAGTACACTAAAACAAAGTGCCACACCCAACATTATTACCGTGCGCGCGGCGGGCATCTTTTTTTTGGGCATCTGCGGTGGTTTGCCAAGTTTTTTAAATTGTTGTGGCATAAGGATTTTGTGAGATGGCTACTCTTGTTGGGTATCCAACCGTTGTTTTTCATTTTTAATGGCGAGAAGTTGCGATGGGTCGGAGGTAATAATTTGGTCTTCGGTATAAGAGGCGATTATTTTTATCGCCACGTGTTTTAGTCCGGCAAAAAATAATCCCTCCCCCACACCCGATTCAAGAAGCAGATATTTTTCCTCGTCGGTGAGATTAAACGTTTTTTGCAATACATCAACCGTGGTGGGAGATTGTTTCAGCAAAAGTTGCAGTGAGGAGTTGGTAAGAATTGGTCTACCATAGGGTGAGCGCAAAAAGTCCTCAACGTCTTGGGTGATGGTTGCGACACCAAGATAATATTTTCGCCCCCGTTTTGCCAGAGAATACAAAAACGATGCCGTATCTTCCGATTTCATCATCCACCACGCCTCATCAATGACAAGTAAACGTTTTTTTAAATTGTGTCGTATGGCGTTCCAAATGTGATGTGTGATGATATACATTGCCACGGGCTTTAGTTCGTCTTCCATGTCGCGCACGGAAAACACCACAAACTGACGATTGATATCAATGTTTGTGGGTTGATTGATAAATCCTGACCACGAACCACGTGTGTACTTTGCAAGACGCTCCACCAATGAATCGCTCCCCTCCATCCCCATTAGCACCGTTTCAAAATCAGAAAGAAGAGGTGGCGAGGAATTTGAAAAATCAGCTTCCCCGGTAATATCTTTAAGGGCGTATGTTTCAGCAATAGTCCTGTCAACAATTGAGTCCTCCTCGGGCGTCAGCCCGTTGAGCATGATGCGGAACATGCCGACCAGTGTGATGATGTTGTTACGTAAAATATCTTTAGGATTTTCATCTTCTTGTACCGCCGGAAGGTCAAACGGGTTAATGTGATGTTCCGAGGAAAGTGAAATATCAAAAGAGCGCCCATCGGTTGCCTCGGTAAGTTGTTCATATTCTCGTTCCGGGTCAATGACGATGACATCAGTACCAAACATAAGAGAGCGTAAAATCTCAAGCTTGGTGCCATAAGATTTTCCCGAGCCGGACTTTGCAAAGACCACCGAGTTATAGTTTTCCAGAGAAAATCTATCAAATAAAATGAGAGACGAATTGTGCCGGTTTATCCCATACAAAATACCCCCGTCGCTGGTGAGATCAAACGAAGTAAATGGAAAAATTGAAGAGAGTGGCTCGGAGTTGAGCTTGGATTCAACCATAAGCTCATCGTTTCCAAGCGGGAGCACCGTACGAAAACCTTGCTCTTGCTGGAAAAGCGCGGGCTTGGTGTAAATGAGTTGCGCATCAAGAATACCACGTATCTCACCCTCTGTTTTATTAAGCTCTTTCTTTGAGTTTCCATAGACTGTTATGTACAGTCCGACGTCAAACAGTTTTTCCTGCGCTTGTTGCAGGCGGTCGCGCAGTGACTCAAGATTTTGATATGCCGCATCAAGTTTCGGATCGCGCACAAGCCCCTTGTGTTCCCTCTCATTTACTTGGCTTTGCACATCTGCCACTTTTTTCTGAAAATCATGCAACGCTTTTTCAGTGTCAATGGGGTGCACGAAGATAGAAATATCAAGAACCTTATCAAGATTGATAATCGGCGCAAACCATCCATCACTTAAAAATGCGGGATAAGAAATAGTATAAAAGGTGCGTACAAATTTTTCATCAAGCTCTATTTCTCGCGAGCCGATTTTCAGTGCAGTTGGTGCCAGCGTATCAATGAGATTTAATTTTCCTTGCGCATAAATATCTTGTGGCAAGATAGAAGAAAGTCCATTGTCCGCGGAGGGTTCTTTTTTGTGTAAAAAATCAAGGAAAGACATAGGTATATATTATGAGAGACGAATGGGGTCGTCCACCTCGCCCGGATTAAACGAGCGGAAGTAGAGCTCAATAAGCTCTTCTGTTCCAAGCGGTACTGCGCGCACACCGGTAGCCGAGATGCTTGAGGCGACAAGCTCCATGCGTTGTCTAAGTTGTACGCGTGCTTCTTCAAATACCGCCTCGGCATTCGCCTCGGCAGTCTTCTTTTCTCCGCTTGTACCGTGACCCAACAGCCCGGTAAACATATGTGTTATTTCTTTCGCCCCTTCCGGAGCATAAGGAACCACAATATAAAATTCTTTAGTCATAATGTTAGTATTTTCCGTGAGGGTTTTTATGAACAGCATGTATTCGCGAAGTTGTATACGCAAAAGCTCGGTCTGTTGGTCTTTTTCTTTGCCCTTCAGTAGGGCGAGATATGGTTGTATATCAATTTTGCGCGACTGCATAACTATTTGCACCGGGAAATCAAGCGTATTGAGAAATGTTTGAAATCCGCCGATAATCGCTTTTTGTTCATCGGAAGATTTTAGCTCAAAGTTTATGGATGAGCACATAAGAATACCGCGGTATCCACCACTTTTGAGTATCACGACATCTTCCCGAATATCTTTTATCGGAATAAAGTTTTGTGCGGATGTAGCGTGTGTGGTTGCCATAGTATTATGCGACAACATTTCCTCGCGTGTATTCCTCATCAAGTGATCGCGCAAGGTTGTGCAGTTTCCCACGAGTAAGTCGTACGGTATTTTTCGGACCCTCCGTTGGTTGCGCTGTGGAAACCATTTTCGGCTTAACCGGCACTTGTTCTTTCTTCCAAATAAAAAACCGAGAGGATGAGTAGTACGTTACCGCCGCCTCAATAATTCTTTCAAACGGTTTTCCGTTTACTTTATAAAATGCAAGCGCTCCGGCAAACCCTGCAACCGGTATACACAGCAGAATGGCAATGAGAAACGGTAAAAAATGCAATAACAAAAAACAAGCGCCAATACCTCCGGCAACATAAATAAACTGCTTAAGAGTGAGTGGTCCGATTATTTTGCTTTCCACATCAACAAATTGCGGTACTTGATATTTCATTGCTTTTAGTATATCCGAAAAAGGCGCCACTGTCTGTGTGGTTTTCCCCTACTTAAATGATTCTCTGTAGGGATCAGTTACCTGTCCCGCCGATGAGGGTCTTTTTTGTGACAACGGGAGGGTTTCTGTTACTGCTTCTGCCGGCGAAAAATTTTGAGCAATGTCTTTTTGTGGGATATTGTTTACGTCAACATGTTCATCGGGTTCGGTCGGGGGTGGCGGGACAGGTTGCGCAACCGGTGGAGGAGGCACTCGTACTGTCGGCTCTGGCGATATGTGTCGCTCAATTGTTTTTGGAATTTCCTCGCCACTTTTTTCTTGTTGTAGATTTTGTCCGGGCAGATTTCCGTGGAGCATTTTTTTGCGTGTGGGGATAAATACTTTTTTATTAAGTTCCTCAAGAATTTTTTGCGCTTTTTCTGCCGGTATGCCCGCAAAAATAAGATTTCCCAAAACTTCAGCCGGGCTGTCCAGCCCAAGCAATAAATTACGATTGTATCTGGCAACCAACACGGTTTTTTCCGCCGGCAAAGAGTTTTCTTTTACCATATCAAAAATAAGTTCAACAAGCTCGCCACTTGAAAGAATTTCCCTGACCGCCTCAGGAGCGCTCTGGAAGCTTTTTAAGATGTCTTCTTCAGAATATGTTTCTTTCATCATGGTATGATTATTTTACTTTCTTCCGGCTTCGGCTCCGGCTTTGGCTGAGCTACACCCCATCTATGAGCAGCGCCCTTGTCTCCCTCCATAAAGCCACGCAACTTAATTCCCTTGTCCGTTCCGTTTTTCATTTCTTCAACCGCGTGTTTGGTAAGCGCCTCTTGCGCATCTGGGGAAAGATTGCCCGGGTCATTAAGCAGGCTTCTCATTGTTCCATATGGAATTGCCTCAAGTGTGGTTGGTTTAATAAGTATATTGGTTGGCAATTTTGCAATTTCTCCCAGACTCAAGCCATCCATAGCACCTTTTGCTCCATCCACCGTGTTAAATCTATCATTGCGATCTTCTTTAAGATCTCTTCTTTGTACAACGCTTAAAAGACCACTCTTTTGGAGCGCATCCGCTTGAGAATTAGACAACATTTCACCCATCTTCTTAAATTGCTCGGGATTGTGCTCCGCATATTGTTCTAGGTCTTTCACAGACTGTTCTTTTATCAGTTTTGTATTATTTGAGCCCGTCGCCTGAGTTATTTGTTCATATCGTTGTGAACGGAGGGTTCCTTTTTGTCTGTCGGAAATGGAGCCATCTTTCATAAGCATTGCAAATTTTTCAGGTGAAAAGTTTTGCGCAAGTCCAGAGACACCGTTCTTAATACCTTTGAGCTCGGAAATTTCTTTTATGGACAGCGACGAGAGACTGCTTGAAATTATTCTATCTGTATCCGCTATTTCATCATCATACCTTTGCGCATTGTCCGGGTCTCGTTTTTTGTTTTCTTCAGCCGTATTCCTCTTCTTTATGGCGTCATCAATATCTCTCTGTGCTTGCCTTTTGTCTGCCTTACTTTTTTCCTCACTCATTTCAGCAAGATTCTTTTTCTTTTCTCTTTCTATGTATCCGCCTTCACCAACAATTGGAAGATGCGTTGATATATGTTTATATGAGGTGTTTCCCGCTTCACCCATTCCGAGGAATTGTTTACCGCCCAGTTTTCCAACCATATCAAAATTAGAACGTTCAACTATACGTGCCACATGACCGACCCCGCGAGAAAATTTATTGTCTCCGGTCATACGTGCTGCTCCGCGAAGAATTCGCGCACCACCTCCCTGGGTCAAACTAAACGCCTGCGCCATTCGTTTTCTACTTTGATTGACGGCAAAATTTGCCGCTTTCCCGGAAAGCGATTTTGCGACAATCAATGAAGTAAAAAGGAGCCCCATAACTACAGAAAATGACAACAATATGTTTGCCATAGATGTTACGTTTCCGGAGCTTATTGCCCCGGCAGAGGTGCCTTTGTTGAGTGTTTGCATAAATCCGCTTTGTATCATTTTTGTTACCACAAGTAGGAACAAAAAAAGTATAGGTGCCAGAAGTGTTTGGTTGGTGAGCGCCGCCCACCATTTTTTGCCATAGCTACTGATGAGTGGAATACCCGCGAGACCGATAAAGCCGATGGGAGACACGATAAAAAGGAATAACAATACCACGAAACGCGAGATAAGCATTATGGCGATGGCAAAAAACACAAATGCCATAATGATAAACATAATAATGGATATGAGCGCCAATTCTATCATTTTTCCCGAACCAAGCGCCGGAGTGGTTTTCTGATATAGTCCGGTTGTTTTTAATACAGTCAATACGGCCCCAGATATTGGCTCTTTGCTAACCGAGAAAGTACTCGCTGATGATGGTAGCTTCCCACCGTTTATTGATGCATAAAATTGTGTGGCAAACACATTTCCCGCATCAACCACAAACTCTGCAAAAAATAGTGAAAAGTTTAATAATACGGCAACGATAAGCAGTTTTGGAAGCGCTTTTTTTGCGCCGTACGTTGCATTATCCAAAATGGTTGCAATACCTATGGCGATAAAACCAAATACAATTAAGATATTTCCAAGGTCACGAAACAATTCCCATGCGGTTTGCAAGGCGCCCAACTGATGCACGTAATACCCCATGCGTACAACCGTGTAATACATGGTTACACCCATGAGCGTTCCCGCCGCCGTTGCAAGAAAATGGAATGGTGCCATCAGTGTGGTCATGGTGTCTGCCAAAAACCCGGGACCACTACCACTGGCAAATGCAAATGAGGTTGGGAGCAGTAAAAACACAGCCAGCAGCAAACCGTATATTCCGGGTTTTTTTAAAGCAAATATTTTTGTACGGGATATTTTCATAAATTAGAATTAAAAATTGTTGTTGAGATAGGAGTCAAAACATGTTTGTATATTCCCAAGAGCATTAGATGCGTTTTGTGCAATCAAGTTCATACGGTCAACAGTGGTTCCTCCGGAAACCGTTAGTCCGGCAACACCGGAAGAAGTTACCGTTGAGGGTGTTGTTACATTGTTACCATTGGTTGTTATGCCGTATATGGTTGTTCCGCTATTAGTTTGTGCATTTGATATTTCTTGTGCACCTGGTAATTCGCCATCATAGCTTGTGAGTTGTCGGAACTGTGTCGCTATTTTTTGTATGTCTGTTGCAGATGCGGACTGTAGCTTAGATTTAAGTTGTTTTAGTGAGGCAAGCCCTTGTTGTGCTCTCGTTGCGGACTGCTGTGAAGATGAGTACGCACTCTGCACATCGAAAAGAGTACTCCCTGCTGCGACAATGTCGTTGTTGAGTGTTGTGGTGCAGTCATTTGAAGAATAGATTGTTTGTGGTGGTGTATAACTTATAAGTTGTTGCAGTGATGCCACTGCTTTGTTTGTGGCATTGAGGATGATTTGCATGTTTTTTATGTAGCCATCCACATCATTTTCTTTTCGAGCGATTTGATTTTCCATAGATAGTTTGGTGCTTTTTGTATATGCTGCCGGTGGTGGTTCATGAAGGTATTTGCTGAGGTATGATGCACCACCGCCTGTAGCGGAGCCGGCAACTCCTGTTAAACCACCTGAACCAACTACTTTTGAAACAAGTCCTTGCGCCAAGCTACCAATCATTTCATCAATCTCATCTGCGGCGACAAGTGATGCGACCCCGGACCCAAGAGCCTTATTAAGTTGCGATTTTATAACAATGCCGGGAGTATTTTTGTTTGAGAGGAACCCTTGTCCAAAACCAAGGAGTGTTTTTTTGTTTGTTTTTGCAACGGAAACCTTTTTATTGTTGGAATTTTCCGCACTTTGATAGATGTAGTATGGATTATTATTCACATTTGCATCTATCGCATTAAAACCGTTCCATCCACCATCTTCAAAATTACCGGCAAAAAAATCACTGGTGCTGGCAACATCGGCAGACAACGTTTCTTCGTGTGTAGACCAAAACCCTGTTTGTGAGGTGGATTTATCGTACTCGTTTCGTACATGTTTCCCCACAGATTTTGCAAGAGATGTTGCGTATGCAGTCGCTCCTGGCTGTATATTGTTTCGTATGTCATTTATACTTGTTGTTGCAGCGCGATCACCAACCCTAAGTGCGTATCCTTTCAGATCAGTTATAAATCCCGCTCCAGTCCCACCGTTTGGGCAGGTGTGTCCGGGCGCCACATCTTTTATCATATCGCTTGTCATTTCTCGCAGAAGACTTTTGGCAAACATCCACGCGAAGCCATCAAGAGCGTATTCTTTTAAGACAAGTCCATTTGTAAGTGTCGCTATTCCAGCACTGATGACATTACCTATCTCATTTTTTACAACCGATGCGGCATCAAATACAGCCCACTGAGCATGAGCCGGGCGAGGCACGGCAATAAGCCCTGCGGTAATCATAAAAACTATAAAAATACCGACAAAAACAGAGAGTATATTTTTAAGGAAGTACTTCATATTACAATTTTTGTTTCGGTTGTTTTGTTGCAATCCCATGCATAACATTGACAAATGAATAACCGGGGTCTGTGGGCGATAGTATGACGCCCGCAGACTGGAAAGCGTTTCCCAGATCAGTGTATGCCTTTGCAAAAGACAATATACCCTTTTTATATTCGGAGAGAGCGAGCATGGCAGTAATTGGGTCGGAGTTTACTTTTGCTAGCCCGTCGGAAACATTCGCCATGCGCGCATAGGTATTTACCAATTCAAAATTGGCTTGTGCCACTTCTTTTGGAACTGTCATTTGCGCCAAGCTTGCCGCGGCGTCTCTATATATTTCGGCGATTGCGTGAACATGTGCCAGAGGTACCGACGCGGAGCTTGGATTTTGGGCGGCTTCTTGCAGATAGACTAGCTCTCCCTTATCTTGTTTTATTGTGTGTTTTGCGAATGCTTTTTGTACCGCCGCCGCATATGCTCTCATTGCCACACTCCCTGAGCCGGATACTTTTATTTGAGAGAGTGTGCGATATGGCGGTTGTTG
>DRJB01000008.1 GCA_011052355.1 Candidatus Kaiserbacteria bacterium | reverse complement strand
TTTGGAGAGCTCTACGCCATCATCACATTCCTCATTGTCCTCATCCAGTTTCTTCGGCAATACCGGAGCAAGAAATTAAATTGATGTAGAAGGAAGTCGGACTTCCTTCCACCCTGCGCGCCGAAGGCGCGCAGGGTGGAAGCGTTACCTTCTTAAATATTCCTGAATTTTTGGTACCACTTGCTTTTTTCTTGATATCAATCCTTTCACAAACATAACGCCATCATTATTTTCCGAGTGAAAGGTTTTTGTAAACAGCTCTGCCTCTTCATCACCCGAGGACAATGTATAACTTTCTTCGTTTAGAATATCAATGATTGAGAAAAACACTCCTTTTAGATTGTCGCCCTCTTTTATTTCTTTCAGTCCCTCTATAATTTCCTCTTTTCTGTTCAACCCAAAATCTTTATTGGTTGTTTCCATAACCCCAAACCCATACGTGTCTTTGCCAAAGTCATACACCTTGTAGTCAAGCTTGATTAAATCTGCTGTTGAAATGTCACCCAAATCACTTTTAGCATTAAACATATCCAAGCTAAATTTTTCCAAATCCTCAATGTGAGCAACTTCATTTAATTTTTTAACAAGCTCTTTATCAACCTCGGTTGTGGTCGGAGAGCGGAAGAAAAGAGTATCGGAAATTATTCCGGAAATTAATAGCGAGGCGGTTGCTTTTGACAGTGTCGGAAATGCAACGCCCGAATTTCCATTTCCATTTCCATTTTCAAAAAACTTTTTAGCGATGATTGAGCATGAGGAGCCGAGCGGTTCCACATAAATTGAAATCGGTTTATCCGTTTCAATTTTAACTCTGTGGTGGTCAATAATTTCCACAATATCCAAATCTTTTAGATTTTCTATGCTATGCACCTCCTCATTATGGTCAATGAGGATGATCTCGGAACCTTTAGGGAGCTCTTGTATGTGTTCTGGGTCATCAATGCCAAATGTATCAAAAATAAATTTTGTTTCGTTGTTCAAGTGACCCAAAGTATACGCCTTTGCTTCAGTGCCTCTTTGATTTAGGAAATCTTGATACGCAATTGATGAGCAGATTGTATCGGTGTCGGGATTTTTGTGTCCGATGATGTGTTTAAGCATAGGTTTTTTAAAATTATGTTTTAAGAAATTGAATAAAGCACTAAACATAGTGCTTTCCTGATAATTCTTTCCGTTCCCGGTTATCTTAAGTATAACATCTCTGCTGTTGTAGTGCCAAGCAAAAGAAAAAATGAAATAAACTAACGAAGAACAAAGATGCGTGACCATATTTTGTGTATCTGTTTTGTGATAAATGACACTTGATGAAAAGATAATAGTATGTCATACTATTATCAGATATATAGCAACCTTACCAACCAAAGTTTAGGAGGGTAGCGTATGTTTGTTCATGTTGAAGAGAAAAGAAAGTGGGGCTCATTAGCGGTATTGAGCCCGCATGAAGCAAATAAAAGGGGCTTGGCATCGTGGGCGCTTATGCGTTTGTGCGCGCCAAGCGACATCTTCGCAGAGAAGGACCTTGTTAGGGCGATAGCGGGTGTGCTGGAAACATTCAGCATAAAAAAGGCGTATGCACCAGGTGTTGCTAGTGCCTCTGCGGAAATAATTAGCACCCGGGAAAGAGGGTGGGTGCCAATTGGTTTTCCTGGAAGACCGGTTATATTGAGAAATCCAACCTACCCAGCCGATGGTGTCATATTGAGTCCTGGAGAGGGATGCATAATGAGCACTGCCGGATGTCCAGTCATTGTATCAACAGGAGGCGATATGATGATTGTCGCGCACGCCGGGCGCGACTCGCTCATTGAAAGAGTAAAAATTGAAAATGGATATTCTTCACGCACCCACCTAAGCGTGATAGGAGCTATTGTAAAAACATTTTGGCGTCTTGGAGTTGTGACGAATAAAATACACATGCACGTATTCCTCACAATTCCTTCACACTTATTTACTCACAGTTTTGATCATCCGATATATGGGCGCTATAATCGGCGTCTGTATGAGCTCGTTCGCGACCGGTGGATGAGCGCCATTGCCGGGAAAGATAATCTGGGTTTTTGCTTGAGCTTGAATAATCTTATTGTTGCTCAAGCACGAGATGTCGGGGTTGGGTCTATAGTGGTAAGTGATTCAATCTCAGAACATCCCGAGCTCGCGCACACGCGAGATGGGAAAAATAAAAACCGACGAAATTTAGTTGTTGTGAAGGCGAGTAGCTCCCAATAAACATTGGAACAAAAGGAATGGGTAAGTTCGACTTTCCCATTTTTATAACAAACATTCAGACTTTAGGTTCCCATATATGGGAACCTTTTTATTTATATTGTGAGTGCATTTTGTTTCTAGCTTGCTTGCCGTGACTTTTAGAGTACCACTGATGTGTGATTGCGTTTTGTTTACCCCCAGTTGGTACCAACACAGTAACTTTGTCATATCGTGAGGGGTTTATGAGGGGTTTACGAAACCCCTCATGGGTGCGTAGCTTAATTTTGCTATCCCGTAGATTTTTTGATGCAACGATATAAGTTTTGTTGAGATGTGAGGTATACACAGCAAATACGCATGAGGGGTTTACGAAACCCCTCATGGAGAAACCCACTCATTGAACACGAGGATAATGGCAGTAAATTTTTGATACCAGAGAGTCATTTTTTAAAAGTGTGTCTGCGCAGTGAAAAGTATTTCCAGATAATAAAAAGGAGCGAGACTGCTGCGAAGAGCGCGCCTGCGGCGCGCGCCACGTCATCGCGATAGAATGGAAATAGGTTAAGTCCGATGCCGGTCCAGCTCACAGGAGTCATTGCAATGTATATGATAAGGAGTGGCAACATCCATGCTGTAAGTTTGAGCCATGAGTTGAAAATTTGGCGAGAGACGAAGATTAGAATTATGGCGATTGGAACAAAAAAGATGGCGAAAGAGAATGTTGGATTGATAATAGTGAAGTATAGCCCATGTATCCAAGTCTTATGGCACGTAGGGATTGTAAGAAGGCACCATTGACTAAAATAACGAAATCCAATTATGAATAGAACTAAAGCTGTTGGTGTCCATTGAACAATTCTTTTTTTCATACTTAGTTAATTTAGTTTTAAATTTATTTGTACACTGCCTTGTTTTGTAGTGATACTCGGTACATACAATCCATTGTACACTCTGAGATGTTTGCGCCGTAGGAGTTTGGCAATATGTGTGCGTAGTTCAACTTTGTCATATCGTGAGGGGTTTCGTAAACCCCTCATGAATGCGCGTAGTTTAATCTTGTTATTTCGTAGATTTTTTGATGCAACGATATAAGTTTTGTTGAGATGTGAGGCATACAAAGCAAATATGTATGAGGGATTTACGAAACCCCTCATACATAACAATGAGGGGTTTACGAAACCCCTCATGGCGATAATTGTGAGATGTTACTTCACGTTTTCTCTCCTTGCTTTAATTTTTGCTACAAGTGCAATAACAAGATACACAATCACTATACCGGCAGTTATGTATTGCCATACAACACCAAGATCATATATTGCCCTCTCACTTGATAAAGGGGATGCTAATGGTACAAGCGGAAGCGGGGTCATGTATATTACAAATAAAGCAGATAGTGATACATACCAATAACTAAACTTCAACCATTTATGAAATGCGCGTGCGTTAGCAAACAACAGAATGAGTGCCACGATGGCGAGTGTTTCTCCAAGCGTTATGAGTGCAAACCCTTGCGCTAGATAAGGTGCATTGCAATAAATAACAGAGCCAGAGTGTATTTCTTGACATGGAAAAGGCCATGATGGATTAAACCACACACCACGAAGATACTGTCCAACAATATACGAAATACCGGCGAGAATAAAGATAACAGATTTTTTATACCAGAGAGTCATAGGATTATATCAAAGTGAGCAACCTATCAATCATACCAAGAATTATCTCGGCTTGTGGGGCGGTTAGGTGTGGTTGTGCGTGGTGCAAGCGCATATGATGTGTAAAGGTTATGCCTTCCCAAGCCCGAGTCGTATGATGATGGTGCGTGAGTTTGCTTAGATGCGCTGAGAGTGTGAATTGTTGTTCAACGTATCGCTCAAGAATGTTTAGCTCAAACTTGATAGACTGTGTACGCCAACGAGAAAAATGTTGATACATGTTTACTCTTCTGTGCATATTTTTTATTCTTCGCCCCATTCTGTTTTCGCCCTTCAGTTGCATTTCAATTGCAGAGAGTCTCGCGTTGAGCACAAAGTGTTCGCTTCGGGAGAGATCCATTCCTTTGATTACAGATTTCATATATCGCACATACGAAAGTGGATTGGTACTGATTGGTATAGTGAATGTATTTTTGCCGGTTCCGGTGAGGTCAATAATCGGAGCTGTCGGTTTTCCGTTTGTCAAAGAAAAAGTGACTGTTGAGCTTGCGGTGGTTGGTATGTTTGCAAAAGTCTCTGTTGTACTCGCGATACCATTGCCGGAGATTGTTTCAATTTGAAGGGTTGTCGGACCGTTTGCATATCCTTTTGCAACAATGTGATATGTACCATTTTGAGGTACGTTGATATATTCTTCTGAATCAAAAACTTGCACCGAACTGCCAAGTATGTCTCTTTTTACCCCGGAAAAATCGGTGCCGGGGATATGCACCACGCCACTTTGTTTTCCGTTTGCGGAAGTGATAACGATATTGACGGGGGAGTGAGAGCTGATGCGAAGTTTAATGGGGCTTGCACCGTTTGTTGGTGTAGTGGTAGTTATGTATTGAATTGTATTTGGATTTATACCAGTAAGAATATCTTTAATTGTTTTTTGGATTGGTTGTGCAGAGGTTATGTTTCTATGTATAATTTTTCCATTCCCATTTTTATTAAAAAGAAAAGAATCAAAGTACAAACCATTCCCAACATTTCCAACGGCGCTTGGAGATACGACGGTACCGTCTCCATCTTGTGTGGTAATAGGTGTGTGTTCAAGGTATGAGATTGTGGTGCAATACGACTTATTAAAAGCCCCAATTGCAGACGCTGAGAGAGTATCGCATACCTTTTTTTGTTGTGTCGTATATGTGAGAGTCTTTACGGTGTCTTGTCCCCAGCCGGCAATTGCGGTAACCGCAATTGCCGGCGTTGGTGTCCACGCATCAAGCACCGCATGAGTTTCCATGGATTTATTAATGAGCGAGCTTGACAGTGCTGTTGGTGCATACAAACTATCTGTACTTCCAGTTTGTGAATCATTGCCAAATAAATTTCCAAGGAGGCTTGTAGATTTTGAGTACAGTGCAATATTTGCTGAGTTTTCAAGAAAGTCTGCGAGTTTCGGGAAAGAAACTATTGTAGCACCATAGGCATCTGAGAGTTTTTTGGTGAGTGAGCCATGTGTATCAAATGTAACAACCGGCGTGCTGATGTGTGCGAAATATGTAGGGGATGGCAAAAGATCGTATGCATCCGGCATCGTTTTGGTTACAGCGCGCACATCTTTGCCATTCATTATCAATCCGAGCCCTTGCGTTTGCCCATCTCCGTGCAACATCACGCCGATAGTTGCCGGTGTGCCCCATTGAGGCGTGGCAATCATAATGAGCTTGTCAACCAAATTACTCTTTCCATCTGCAGAGAGTTTTTGTATAAGCGCTTTCGCCACAAGTCCGCCGTTTGAGTGCGCTATGATGGTAACTTTCCCGGTCGGTGATGTTGAGGCAAGCTGTTCAAGCACCTTTTCAATATATACTCGCTTAATCGTTCCTCCATGTATTTCTGTGAGAGTGCCGTTATTTACAATATCACTGGCGCCATAGCGCCAATCATATGGATACGCGCGCCACTGCTTTATAGTGCTTGATGCGACAAGCCCATTCATGAAATGTTTAAATTTTTCATAGACTTGAAGATCGTTTGTATTTAATATTTTTTTTACCAATGAATTTTCAGTTGCATTGTTTCCATACAAACTACCAATAATATCTTTTGTATATAATTTATATTTACTCGTTCCATTTGCGTTCATTGCGAGATGGGGAATATCCGTATAGAGGTCTGGTTCCCACACTTGGTGTTCTATGTTGAGTGTACCGCGATAGTACAATCGGCTCGCTTCTGTGCCTGGAATAAAAAGGACGTTATTGGCGCATGCATGTATTGTGCAGTTGTTGTTTGCGTCGCGCACGGTGAAATGAATTGCAGCAGTAAGTACGGGTTCATATGAATATGAGGCATGTGCGGTGTTGCCGATTAAAAACGCAAGTGGACGACGCCACCACTGTGCTTCCATTACTACCGGTGGCGGATACCCATATATCTTCAGTTCATAAGTACCGTTTTGCTTCCAAGAAAACGGCGAAACCCAATCTCCGTAAAAATTTGCAGTCAATGTGCGTGCACTTGATGTAGCGGATATATGGTATAGATTTCCGTATTCCATAAAGTTGTATTCTATATTTATACCTCCAATTTGCGTGTTGCCCAGTACATTAAATGGAACAGAGTACCTACCGCCATTTTTCATATCTGTCGGTATATAAGTTTTTGGGTTTGTCCAAGAAAGTCCGGTAAAGCGTAATGGTAGTCGCCACGTTGATTGGTCAAATGTCTGAGTCGCATGGGATATAATTGGTGCACCAACCAACAAGGCGACACCAAAAATCGCGAATGAAAAAAAGAGATACGTACGAGCGCGCATTACTTTACACTCTAAATGCTTTTGCTGTTTAGCGCTACGGTTTACGTTTGTGTGAGTGTGGATAACCCTCGGTGCGCACTGGAGAAAAAAGTCAGACGCAGGTGACCCATTTTACGGTGGGGGGTGCATAAGTTCACTAACATATGGCAGTCCTCGGTTGTTAATGTTGATACAATATACTGCAAGGGAGAGACCATGTCTAATGACTGTACGCGTCCATAAAACCAGCTTGTTAAGGTCTGACCTTAACAAGCTGGTTTTCCATGAGGGGTTTACGAAACCCCTCATGGAGGTGCGTAGTTCAACTTTATCATATCGTGAGGGGTTTATGAGGGGTTTACGAAACCCCTCATTACTCGCTTTGAGCACAAAGTGTAGGGAGGAAGTCCGACTTCCTCCTTTCTTTAGTTTCGTTTTTTTCTTGCAAAAACCTTTACTTATACTTCGCAAAAGGGATTATGTCTGTTGCCACAATGTACGCAGTGATAACGATGTACCATTCTATGAGGGGTTTACGAAACCCCTCATAGAGAACGGACGACTATCATGAGGGGTTTCGTAAACCCCTCATAGAAAACCCCTCATGGAACGCTTAATGTAGCAAGTTTAACCTGAGCGTTGCGCTATTATATTTCCGAGTATTTAGGTGTGCCTTTTGAGATCAATTTTTGCATGTTGACAAATGCGGGCACATATATTATTGTAGGTATAAGCTTTCGATACTCGTGTGGGGCTCTTGAGCTGCAGACGCTTGTTCTATATTCTATATATTCCATATATGATAGTCACCGTTTGAATTACTACCTGCACAGCCCTGAAACGCACAATCGTTTCAATAACACAATATATTATTTATGAACCCAACAAAAAGTCGGTCTAGTCAGAGTTTTGGTCGGAATTCCGGTCGGAGTTATTCACATAGTCGCAGTTCGTTTTCGCACTCACCATCTTCGCACTCACCATCTTCGCATGGGAGGGCTTATGGTGGTTTTTCCGCCGGAAAGCGTCCCAGTGCATCAAGAGGTCAAGGAGGATACGGTGGCGGGCGGGCGGGCGCCGGAGGCGCCCGCCGGGGCGGCGGGCGCAGTGGTGGGCGGAAAATGTCCACGTTTAACCCTTCACAATTTATCAATACCAATCCGGTGGATAGGGTTGAAGAAGTGTATGAACCAAAGCACCGCTTTGATACGTTCGGGCTCAATGAAAAACTGGTGCAAGCCATCACCGCATCCGGATTGGAAATGCCTTTTCCCATTCAAGACCAAATCATCCCTGAGATTTTGAAGGGAAACGATGTCATCGGATTGGCGGAAACCGGAACGGGAAAGACTGCTGCGTTTCTTATACCGCTTATTGAAAAAACTCTCAAAGAAGACAACAGACAGACACTTATATTGACGCCTACGCGCGAGCTTGCCATTCAAATTGAAGGTGAGTTTAGAAAACTTGCACGACCGTTTAGATTATTTTCCGTTACGTGCGTGGGCGGGGTGAATATCTATCCACAAATTAAAATGTTGCGAAAGAAAAATCACTTCGTTATAGGTACACCGGGTCGCATACTTGACCTTATCAATCGTAAAATATTTGATACGTCTAAAGTAACAACAGTTGTGCTTGATGAGGCAGACAGAATGCTTGATATGGGATTTATCAATGACATACGCTCCATTGTTTCTGCCACACCAAAGGAAAGAGAAACACATTTTTTCTCGGCAACAATAACAAACGACACGAAGCAATTGGTTAATGATTTTCTTCACAATCCCGTTATGATTTCCGTGAAGAAAAAAGATGTGTCAAACAGTATTGCTCAGGATGTTGTTCACTTCAAACAAAGTGCGAAGTTTGAAAAACTTCTTGAGCTACTTTCCAACCCTGATTTAAAGCGAGTGCTTATTTTCGGTGCAATGAAGCACAGTGTGGAAAAATTGGCGATACAGCTTTCCGAGCATGGTATAAAAGCGGAGTCAATTCATGGCAACAAAAACCATGGACAACGACAACGTGCACTCACAAAATTCAAAATGGGTGGTGTGCGTGTTTTGGTGGCAACCGATGTTGCGGCACGCGGTATTCACATTAATGATGTTACGCATGTTATCAACTATGACCTACCAAACACATTTGAAGACTATGTGCACCGTATCGGTCGCACCGGTCGCGCCAATAAACGAGGGCAAGCGCTTACGTTTATCCCGATGAGATAATAGGAAGTTTATAACGCCGGGCGCGCTTCGCGCGCCCGGCATACCCCATACTGCGCCCACCTATGGTGGGCGCAGTATGGGGTATGCCTCTTTTCGTACTCTTTATTACGGGTGTCAGAAAATACGATATTTTGGTATCATGTAACAAATGACACAAGAAAGAGAAATAAACAATGTGCGGATATTTCCATCTAAAATAATAAACTTGGTCAATGTAATGTATGTTCCATGGTATTGATATTATAACCACCGCATTGTCTTTCGGTGTATGGGGATATGCCATAGCATTTATTATTGCGTTTTCGGAATCATTGGCACTTGTCGGAGCCTTCATCCCCGGCACCATCCTCATTGTGATTTTCGGTTTTTTGTCCGCGCACGGAAATCTGGATGTATGGATACTCATCATCGTTTCCGCCTTTGGAGCGATTTTGGGCGACAGTACCAGTTATTTTTTGGGAACCAAAGGGACACATTTGTTTAAGAAGGAGAATCGCATATTAAACATAAGTCATCTTGAAAAGGGAACACAATTTTTCGCACGATATGGAGATAAAAGTATTTTTGTCGGCAGGTTTATCGGTGTGTTGCGCCCAATCGTTCCATTTATAGCCGGAGCATCGCGTATGAAAATGCGCACGTTTCTTTTTTGGAATGTTATCAGCGGAATATCATGGTCAGTGGCATATATTTTTCTCGGCTATTTTTTCGGTGATTCATTTTCTTCAATTGAAATCTGGACGGGGAGAGTTGGGGTTTTCGTAGTGCTTCTTGCTTTGGTGATATTTATATTGTGGTATGTCATTAAGCAAAGCGCTCCGTTTTGGCATTTATTTTTTTCCTATATTCGTTCTGTGTGGATGACCATTCGCACTCACAGACATACACGCGCGTTTGTGCGTAAGTATCCATTGCCTGTCCGGTTTCTGCGTAACCGTTTTCGCAAGAATTCATTTTTTGGATTGCCTCTGACCGTTCTTTCTATTTTATTCATTGGCGCGTTGTATATGCTCGTCGGGGTGCTCCAAGATATTCTCGCATTTGATCCTATTGTTTTTGTTGATGTTCGTTTGGCGCACCTTCTTTTTATGTTTCGTGATACCGGGCTCATTCATTTTTTTCTTGCCATCACCGCTCTTGGCACATTTCCAATTGTCATAATAGTTCTTATAGGTGCATCGGCGATTGGTCTTTTGTGGAATAAGAGGCGCTATGTTGAAGCACTGTGGATAACCGTCATCGGAAGTCAGCTCTTTGTTTTGTTGGGAAAATATTTTGTACATCGTATTCGTCCGGAAGGATTGATATCGGTATATTATGAGCCAAGCTTTTCATTTCCGAGCGGACACGCGGCAATTGCCGTTGCTTTGTATGGGTTTATCACCTACATGCTCTGGCAACACATGCACTCATTTCGCAAAAAAACAACGGTTCTTTTCATCGGAGTAACCCTCATATTTTTACTTGGTTTCAGTCGCCTGTACCTTGGCGTACACTTTTTAAGTGATGTTATCGGTGGGTATCTTGATGGCATCATGTGGCTTGTCGTTGGGGCGGCCATTGTGCTGTGGAGAAAATATACTCTCCGTGAAAACCCTTCGCCGGTTTCTCGCCACGCGCTTCATATTACCGGCGCCGTTGCCGGCGCCGTGCTGATTATCTCCGGTATATATTCTTTTTCATATACTTCCAGCATTACTCAGTTGCCACAGCGCACAGACATCACCAAGACCCGCACAGTCTCCGTTGGCAATTTATTTTCAGGACTGCTCGCGTTGCCGATTTTCACCAAAGGAATTGTCGGGGCAAGTCATGTGCCGATAAATCTTATTATTGTCGCTCCAAATTCAATCGCATTGAAAAGTGCATTTACGAAAGCCGGATGGTATCGTGCCGACCCGGTTACAATCCAGGTACTTTATCACTCGGCAGTAGCGGCTCTTTTTAATCAAGAATATCTGCATGCACCGGTAAGTCCGTTTTTTTGGGATGAAAAAGTCAATAATATAAATTTTGAAAAGCCCACGTCTATACACTCCATACGTGAACGTCATCATGTGAGAGTGTGGGATACCGGCACAGTCACTCCGGCGGGCGAACATATTTACGTTGCTACAATCAGTCTTGATACGGGATTAAAATGGCTCGTGGTGCATCGTATCAATCCAAACATTGATGCGCAACGAGATTATCTCGCAACCGAATTTAAGCGTGCCGGTGTCATAGAAAATGAAAAGTACCTCACTCTTTCAAAACCGATTACCGGTAGAAATATAACCGGCGACCCGTTCTTTTCCGATGGTAGGGCATATGTATTGTATGTGCGATAGGTGTGTATGAAGTAGCACCCCGCCATTTATTTTGCATACATGCAAAATAAATGGCGGGGGATACGTTGAGCTGATTTCAAGTAGATTACCAGAGCTTTTCTTGTTTAATTTTGTACGTGTTACACTTTTTATATTCATAATATGAACCTCGCAATCTTATTTTGGTTTTACAAAGAGGTTGATATTTGCGAAAACAGATTACAGCTTCTAAAAAAATACAATCCGAATATGAAAATATTCGGATTGTATGGCGGTACTCAAAAAGAGTCTGAAAAATATGAACACATATTGGGGGAATATCTGGATGATTTTTATATATTTGATGGAACAGCGGATGTTAATTGGAAATGGATAAACGGTGATTTAATGATTCTTGATTGGTATGATAAGAGAGGGAAAATGTTAACTTGGGATAGTGTGGTGGTGGTGCAGTGGGATATGCTCGTTTTTGATTCTTTGAAAAGTCAATTTGCCAACCTTAATAAAGGTGAGATATATTTATCAGGGCTAAGAAGTTTGGATAGTAGTATTGAAAAGAGATGGCATTGGACGAACACCTACTCCGGAGAAAGGAAAAATTATCTTGCTTTCCTTGAGTATGTGAAAAAGGAATATGGATATGAAGATAGACCGCCGATGTGTTGCCTATTTGTTTTACAAGTATTTCCGAAGGTCTTTTTTGAAAAGTATCTTACGGTGAAAGATAAAGAGATTGGAATGTTAGAATATAAAATACCTATGTATGCGAAGATATTCGGTATTCCTTTTTTCAAAAAAGATATGGGAATATATTGGTCTATGAGTCAGTCTGTAAGCAATAATGCGCCACTGAATGCAAAAGCGGTTGAGGTAAGCCATGGTTTTATAGAGAAAGAATTACACAAAAAAGATGGGTGGAGAATTTTTCATCCGTACTTCAAGATGTGGAATTAGGTGATGCGATATGTATTATTTTTCTTTTATTTGCGATTGTTTGTAGTGTGAGGGAACGAGGTGGTACATGAGTATGTATCCTATGGCGAGCCCGGCAATTGCGATTATGTAGGAGCCGATGATGTCTGTGGTGTGATGTATGCCCGCAAGCACACGCGCTCCTCCAACCATAATTGCCAAAACCCACAAGAGCGCTCCGATGCGTTTGTCAAAGACTGTTACAATTGCCGCCAGTGTGCCGGTGAGAAGTGCATGGTCGGAAGGGAAGCCGTTGTCTGCAATGTGGTGGATAAGTGGCGTGAGGTGTTCGCTTACAAATGGTCGCGGGTTGTAATACAGTGCGCTTGCTATGCGAGAAATTATGTAACTTAATGGAAGTGTGAAGATTGATAGAAATATAAATTCTCTTCTTCGCACACTTACGGTACCCCATCCGATAAAAATCCCGATTGAAACGAGATACAGATATTTTGCGGAAAAAATGATGAGGATGGCAGACATGTGTATGATGCAAGTATACCGCAGGCGCGCCGGATAATATATAAACGGCTTCTGAGCCCGTGAGCCCGCCCCCTCCCGCGCGCCTGCGGCGCGCGAGAGGGGGCGGGCTGTATGAAAGTTGAATACATTATAATATAGTACTATCGCGAACATGAGCAATAAAACACCAAAAATTCTTTTTCTCACAATATTGACATTATTTCTTATCGGTATATTTCTTAATCCACTCACGGCGCTTTTGGGAAGTATCATTTCATCTGGCGTCGCACAGAAAACGGTTATCGCGTATCCGACATTTGTAGAACGTGAGATAGCGAAAGAACAGAGCACCGTCATTCCCTATGCTTACCTGCCAAGCTGTGCAGTCAATGGAATCATTTCAGTTGAAGATAAGAGATTTTATTATACAAATGGTATTGATATTGTAGCGGTAGCGCGCGTTCTTCTTAAAAGTTTTGTGAATGACCATCAAGACCATGGGGGCAGTACTATCACCCAGCAACTTGCGAGACGAATCATCAGTGAGCCGAGGCATGTGGCAAATCCGGTTTTACATGCGCATGGAATTATTCGTGTTTTGTATTACACATTTATAGTTAATACGGTATTTAGTAAACATGAAATTCTTTCACTTTATCTCAATAGTGTGTATTACGGGCGTGGTGCCACCGGCATAGCGCAGGCTGCGCGCACATATTTTCATACTGACTTACCGCATCTGACTTTTGGGCAGTGCGTGTATCTCACCGGATTGCCACAAGCACCAAGTGTGTTTGGAAATAATCCGGGAGGGAAGCGTGCGATGGATAGGTATCGTCATGTGGTCGGCACCATGTTGCGCAATGGATATATTTCAGCCAAAACAGCCGACGCTCTTTCGCAAGAGAAATTATTTATTCAGAAATAAAAACCGCAAGGGGGTATGGGATTAACTCACAAGTGAGCCCAAGCCCCGGCGCCGAAGGCGCCGGGGCTTGGGCGTTGAAAACGAGTTGACATGTGATATATTTGTGTAATTATAATATAGGAAAAGAGATGAGGGAAACCGCCACCACTCACTTGGGTGGGCTAACCCTTCTCAAATGAAAATCGCTTTATTGTGAAGTATCCAATTTAACCTGCAATGATGGAGGTGGTCATGATGAAAAAAATCATAATGGATGAGAGACTTCGGAAAAGAATAACCGCCATACATAAAGAGGCGACAATGAACAGGAATCAAAAGGTACCGGATATGTTTATCGAAATCGCAATAGATTTCGCGGAGAAACAACAAAATGAAAGAATATATTTGGGGCGCGAGATTTATGCCATAGCGCAACAGCTTCATAGGGAATGGCTGCTCCGTCGCAAAGTTTTTTGTGGTAGAACGGGATACGATGTTTTGCATGTTGTATCCCCCTCACCCCAGCCCCGTTTTTAAGCGGGGTTTTGTTTTGTTATTCGGAGAACAATTCACCCCCTTGGCGACTTCGTCGCCAAGGGGGGCTTTACATATTGCGCATACAGTGATATAACAAATGAGGAATATCTTGGGCATCTCAATGGCAACATTGCTGTTGAGACACGGACGGGGGGTGTATCATGCAAAGGTCAGTACTGTTGTTTCTGTTGCTTCCGGCGCTCGCTCTGTTGGGCGGGTGTGCAATGGCACCACTGGGAATGTTCAACGGGTTTTCCAAAAATCCGATGAGCAAACTGATTATTGTTAAATATCCAAATTCAAACTCGCCACCATATATTACTTCTCATGAGTATGCGGTGATACAAAAAATGGCGAGGTCTTGCCAGGCGCAGATTTCGCCACAGATGTCTTCGCCGGCGGAATCGGCAGTAGCAAGCGGAGTTGTGTATGGAACCGCCAGTGCCATCGGTGTTGGCCTGGGGTCGTTGTTTCTTCCGGGAACAATTCTTAAGCAGTATGCAGGATATGGTGGTGCCGCCGGAGCGCTTTCCGGAGGTGCGTATGGTCTGATTATGTGGTCGTACGCAGATGTTTCCACAGTCGCCTCGTGTGCGAGAGATTTCGTACTGCGTCACGGGTTGATGGATATATACATATACCCGGCGTATGTCAGGGCGAGGCACCAAAAGGTACCACATCAAGTACCGAGGATGAAAAAGAGAGGGACGACAATCACTACTCACACAAATATCGGAAGAAACGTGAGAAACTCCGGTATGGATTACAGGAAGGAATCTCCCCCGATGCCACCACCATAGCCACCACGGAGTTATGTTATTTGAGCACCACTTCCATGGAACGGAGGCGGTGCTTTTTCTTTTTGCGCTTTTTGTTATACTGCACACATATGGCATTCAATTTTAATGATCTGGGAAAAAATATTGATGAAGCGAGTGAGCATTTGGCGCGTGAGTTTTCAAATATTCGCACCGGGCGCGCCATGCCGTCTTTGCTTGATTCCATACGTGCTGAGGTATACGGCACACGCACTTCTTTGCGCGACATTGCGTCAATTTCAGTTGAAGACGCTAGAACACTTCGTGTGAGTGTGTGGGACAGTTCATTGTTGAAGGCGGTTGAAAAAGCCGTCGCCGATGCAAACATGGGAGTTTCAACCGCAACGGACGAACAGGGAATACGAGTTATATTTCCTGATTTGTCCGCTGAAAGGCGCGCTATGCTTGTGAAGCTGGTGGGAGAAAAACTTGAACAAGCAAAAGTGACGATGCGTCGGCATCGCTCAGACACTCTCCATGAACTGGATGCTCTTAAAAAAGCTGGCGAAGTGAGTGAAGATGAATTGTCCAGATTAAAAAAAGAATTGCAAAAAAAGATTGATGCCGGTATTGAAGCACTTGAAAAAAGCACCGTTCAAAAACAAAAAGAAATTTCATTGTGATTACCGTTGCACTTGTTTTTGGTTTTATTAAAATCGCGCTGTTGCTTATCGCTGTGCTTGCGGTGTTGATATTGGTGCACGAGGCGGGTCATTTTGTAACGGCAAAATTAGTTGGTATGCGCGTTGATGAATTTGGTTTTGGTTATCCCCCTCGTGTGTGGGCAAAAAAGATCGGCAACACCCAATACAGCATTAACGCGCTTCCGTTTGGAGGGTTTGTAAAGATTTATGGAGAAGATGCGACAGAAGAAAGTGTTGCAAATGAGAATGAGTCTGCCGCCCCCGCCCCTGAAGGCGCCCAAGGGGCGCCGTCAGGGGCGGGGGCTTCCGCACTCTCGCCGTCTGCAACATCCCGCGCCTTTGTAGGGAAATCGCGCTTAGCACAGTCGGCTGTACTACTCGCTGGCGTTACTATGAACCTTATACTCGCGTGGATATTGGTTGTGAGCGCACTTGCGGTTGGTGTGCCAAATGTAATAGTGCCAAATGAAATTGTTCCGGCGAACTCTTTTTCTATTGCAATAGATGCAGTGCTTCCGCATTCTCCGGCTTCAATCGCGGGACTGCAGAAAAATGACATCATCACATCGGCACGCGCCAAAAACTCTTCATGGAAAGGTCAATCGCCATCAACATTCACCTCGTTTGTGTCATCGCAGGTAAATGAGCCGATTGTCCTTACGATTTTGCGCGGGAATACCGTGCGCACTATTACCGCGCAACCAAAAATGCATGTATCAAAAAAATATCCAAACCGTGCTATGCTTGGTTTTTCATTTACTCCACTTGGAACGGTCCCGCTCTCTCTTGGTGAATCAATTTCTCAAGGGACAACGCTTACTTTACAGCTCGTAAGTGCGACCGCCATCGGGCTGGGAAAATTCTTTTGGCATATTTTTACTTTCTCAGCGAACTTTTCTAAAGTCGCAGGTCCTGTTGGCATTGCCGGAGCAGTGAGTACCGCAGCATCGCAAGGCATCGGTGATTTATTTTTTCTTGTTGCGGTCATTTCAATAAATCTTGCCATCATTAATTTGTTACCAATCCCGGCACTTGACGGCGGACGGCTATTGTTCGTACTCATTGAAGCGGTGAAGCGCCGTCCGATATCTGCACGTATCACGAACACTATCAACACAATTAGTTTTGCGCTCCTTATAATACTTATGGTGGTGATAACGGTACACGATATCTTTCGCATAGTTTCCTGAGAACCATCATTACATGATGGGTAACTAACGTTCATTACTGTTTTCATTATATCCATGTTCTTTACTTATGCCCTATGCCGGGCGGTTCTTCCTTTCAGGAAGAACCGCCCGGCATAGAATATTACCAACGATGCGCACTAATTACGTTATCCACAATGATAGTATATTGCACACACCATCAGTGTTATGATAATTGTATAATTTCATATATTTCTCACAATGAACTCTCTCTCAAAAATATATAATGAACATAAAAAAGTGCTAGTATGGACAATGCTCATTGTCGTAGTGTTTTCGGTTTTTGCTATTTCTATTCCAAAAGCTGAAGCTGGTTGGCTCAACACTTTGCCGCTTGGTTACAGCAATCTTGGGAATGGTTACACCGCTTATAGATATTCTAATTCTCGGTGGACTTTTGGTGGCGTGAGCCATTATGGATATTGGGTTCTGATAGAGCCTCCAGGTTGGGCTTGTGGAAATGATTTTGCTGCGTCGTGTAGTTCGTTAGATTGGGTAAATGTGTCACTACCAATAAACGGATCTTGTAGTTTCTACCACTATTACTGCTATTCCGGTACAACCGGACCCTCTGCTTCATACCCAACTTCGTGGGCATGGTGGTGTCTTGGCTCCAATGGTGGCAGTAATAGAGCATGTTACGAATGGAAACCACCGGCATCTTGCAATCTCCCTTGGGGCGGTACCACTCCCAGTGGCACTTCGGTTACCGCCTATCGCACCTCATCGGTTACTTCACCGACAACGTGCACTTCAGTATCACAAACCCGCACTTGCAACAATGGCTCATTGCCACTTGGTAGCAGTTATACGAAAGGAAGCTGTACCGTTAACCATCCCCCAGTCATTTCTTTTAACTCATCAAACCAAACCATACTCTTGAATCAAAGTGTTAACTACTCATCAAGTGCTACGGACCAAGATGGGAATATGGATTATCTCGCTCTTAATTGGCGCAATCCGGACGGTACTTACAATTGGTCAAGTGGACAAAGTAGCTATCAGGCAACCGTAAATAATGGACCATACTTTCATTACGTGCCGAGCAGAGGTAGCGGTTCTTACTCTATAAGTTTCAAACCATCATCACCTGGTACGTATAAAATATATTCGGTCGCACACGACCCAAGTGGATGGGTGTATTCTTCTTCGTACACTCTTAGGGTTGTTCCGAAACCAACCGCCGTACTCTCTGTTACACCGAATACTATATCTAGTGGTCAATCAACACGAATTTCTTGGTCTTCAACCAACGCAACTTCTTGCACTTCTACCGGTGGTTTTTCTACCGGTGGCAGAACTGTTGGAAGTGTTTCCTCCGGACCTCTCACCGCATCAACGCAATATCAAATATATTGCAATGGTGCTATTGGGAGCAAAGTATACTCAAGCGCTCAATCCGTGACAGTACTTGTTCCAGCAGGTACGCTCTCTGCCTACCCAGCTCGTGTGGAAGAGGGGAAATCAACACCAATAAAATTCACCTGGACTCTTAATAATGTACAAAAAGGAGTAAACACTTGTGCTATCAATAAGCGCGCGACAGGCGCCCCATCGTCTTCAATGGGGTCTCCGGTGATGAGTGGCGGTACGATAAATAGCTCGCTGTTTCCATCAGCAACACATGGTCGTGCAAACAGTACCAATATCGTGCAAGATAGTATTACCACTCAAACAAAATACTATCTTGAGTGTAATGGCATAGCGGTTCCCAATAGTTCCGTTATCGTAAATGTGGTACCGAACTTCAATAACTTTTGATTGTTTAAGAATGGTGTATGGACCCAGCAATATACCCCAGCGACAAGTTGCTGGGGTATATTGCTGGAGAGAGGTAACTGCCATAGGTGGTGGACGCGTACAGTGTATTGTTTGCCAGAACACTCTGGTATACTACGAATAAATATGGTAACACCTGATCTTCTTAACTATGTGCGTGCGGCACGCGAGCGAGGTATGTCTGACGCAGAAATTACGCAAAGTCTTGTGCAGGTAGGATGGGATGAGGAGAGTGCGCAAGAGGGTTTGTATTCTGATAAGCCACAGCAGCCGGTGCCGCAGCAAACGCCGCCGGCGGTGCAGCA
>DRJB01000007.1 GCA_011052355.1 Candidatus Kaiserbacteria bacterium | reverse complement strand
TTTGAAGAAAGTTTGATGGGTGCAACATATATCAAAAACCATCACGGACCCACTTCGGTAGAACTTGGCGAAATAATAAAAGAAATGCAACAACAGGGAGATCTTGAAGTTGTAAAAAGTCAGTATTTTAAATATTTGCAAAAGAAGTATTTGCCACGAAAGCGTCCAAATCTTGATATTCTTTCAGCGCGAGAGATTGAACACATTGATGGCGTACTGGCACGTCTTTCAGATAAAAATGCAACAGAAATAGAAAATTATTCGCATGAGGATATTCCTTGGAAATCTGCGCAGGATGGCAAGCCACTTTCTTACGAAAGTGTATTTTATCGCGATGAGATATACTCCGTAAGAAACTATGACGATAAGCTTTAATGAGTTACCGGAATTTCACAAAGAACTAAAACGATTTGGCAAAAAATATAAATCATTGCCCAACGACTTGCAAGAATTCTGTAATGTAGTTTCCACTGTTCCGCTTGGTAATAGCAAACATTTTAATGTTATTACACAAACTGAAATTTTGCATATTGTGAAAGCCAGATTATTTTGTAGATATTTAAAGGGGTCATCATTTCGTATTATTTATTCTTATTTTGAACAAGGACAACAAATTGAATTTCTAGAACTTTATTTTAAGGGTGATAAAGAGTGTAAAAATCGCGAAAGGATAAAAAAGTATTTGAAAAACTATCAAAACTAATTGAAATCGCATTAGTTTTTATAAAAATATTTTGGTATAATTTCAAGCATGAATACATTGAGCGTGTTTCCGCATCTTCTTACGTTTGGGTTTGTTGTCCCGTTTCTTTTAAGAATAACTGTTGGAATTATTTTCATATATTTTGGTTATACAAAAATTTTGAAAGAAAAAGAAAGGCGGATTTCATTTTTTAATGAAATAGGATTTGGTAGAGGATTACTTCTTTTCTGGGCCGTGTCATTTGCTGAAATTATCGGAGGAATCTTTTTGGTGGTTGGGGTTTTCACTCAAGTAGTGGCAATAGTATTGTCTATCATAACGATAGGTGCGATATGTACAAAAATAAGAAAGCCGGACCTTCTTGATAATTCCTTGGAATTTTTTCTTCTCCTTCTTGTGGCGCTGGTATCGTTACTTTTCTTGGGTGCGGGATTTTTTGCAATGGATTTACTTATGTAAAGTTCGGTGGCATTTCGGTCCACCACATAAAATTTACCTATCTCAGACAGAACCCCCAAGTTAAACATGTCATGTTTAACTTGGGGGCTTGTGGGGATCATCTATGTTGCATTGATTAAAACTTGTTTAATACGTAAATGTATGGCATACTTTGAGCGGGTTAGATTTTCCACGTTAACTATCTGAGGGGTGTGTCTGTGATGTCAAAAATTTATAGGTTAAGCTGGAACAAAACATCGTTCTTTGCGAAAATTTTGCTGTTTATGAAGTCCCACAATAGTGTGGCAGTTCGGTTAGCTTCAACTGACCCGAAAGAAAGGGCAGATGGTTACTCCGCTCTCTCCAGCACGTACCACAGTATTTATGGTACGGTCTACGCCCAACTCATGGCGATTTTTCGACCGAAGTGGCTTGTGTGGCTTTCCCCGGTGCGCATAGCACTCTGGTGTGTTACCTGGCTTCCGCTTGGGGCGTGGTGCTACTTGAGGGCACTTCCGCTTTCAAACAAAATCGTTAGACTAATTGGCTACGATGGGATGACGGCTGATTTCTGCGACATACGACAGAGCATTTTACGTCGCAGAGGTCAGTACATGGAAGCATTTGCATGTATTCGTATTGGGCTTAAGAAAGATTCTATTAAAGCTCATACACGAGGACTGCTCCACATCGGGCTTGCCGAAATCTATAAAAAGTATGGTAATTTGCCTGGGGCAGGGATTGAGATATGTGCGGCGATTGATGCAGCTGGAGAAGCTGAGAAAGAAAACCCTCGGCAGGCGGCGCGTATCTATCGCCATTGTGTGAAGATTCTTGACTTTTTTTTGGGAGAGTCGTTCCCCGGAAACCAGCTTCGTCGCAGGGCGAGAGCACTATTGCAGGAAGTTGGCGCAAAAGACCAGCTTCTCAAAATCCGGTGAATTTCTACATCCTTTCCGCCTCGCAGCCACCTTGGTTGTGAAGCGGTTTTTTTTATTCAATTTGTCTATTACGGTGCGGCGGACAAATACTGCGGTCTGGCGACCACACCACTTCGTGAGACTATAGATGAATTGCTCATATATCGGATATAGAAATGATTGATGTTGTGATACGCATAGTAGTGCCCGCATTTTTGCTCCGCAAAAATGCGGGCACTACTATGCGAAGCCCGGGAAGTAGTCGGCTTTTATGTGAGAGGCAGGCACGTCAAGTGTACGAAGTGTGGTGGCGATGCCTGCGACCATTCCATGTGGTCCGGAGATATAAAAAATGCGCTCATAGAAGTCTGGAATTTGTGCACGGATAACATCGGCGTTGATAATTACGATGCCTCCCGATGCTTCCGGTTCATTTGAGAATGCATACACGGTTCGCACGCCGTGAGCGGTAGCATTTTCCAATATGTCACTATATGCGGTGTCCAGTGTGGTTCTGTTTGCATACAAAAGTACAATATCACGTGATTTATTTTTATCTATGAGGTGGCGTATCATGCTAATAAATGGAGTGATGCCGATGCCACCGGCAATGAAGACAAGTTTCTTATGAGTATTTCTTGGCATGACGAAATCTCCTGAAAGTTGCGATGCAACAAGTGTGCTTCCTTTATGTAGCGACATGAGTGTCTTTTTGAATGTACTTGCCGGGTCATAAAACTTTGCTCCCAGACGTATGGTTTTATCTGTTGGAGCGGAGGCAATGGTGAAATATCTACGAATGCCACGATTATCATACGCATCGTGTGGCAGTGTCCATTCAAGATATTGTCCGGATGAAAAAGCCAGACGGCGGTTTGGCGTAAAGACAAATTCATACACATCGTTTGCAAGCCGTATGCGATTGGTTAGTGTTAAAATTAGTTTTGTTTTTGGGCTTATAAGATAGGAGAATAAGTTTCCGACAAGAAGTGCGAGAGCCGGCGTGGCATACAAACCAAAAAGATGAATGCCCGGGAAAAAGAGAGCGCCGACCACAATTCCATATAAGATGCGTTTTATACGAGTTGGCGGAGTGGTCAATGGTTCGGTGAGCATGACAGTTGCAAGGAATATAGTTGGTACTAAGACAAAAGCACGCGTGATACTTGAAGTAAAATCAACACCATGCGAAATTGCCGGTATAAAAATGGCAAGTGATGAAACTATAAGAAATGATATTACCAAATCAAAACGTTTGATTTTGCGTGTGATAAGAAAACCACCGACAAGCACAAAAGGAATCATGACGCTTGTGGCGATCCACCATGTTGCGGACTGCAAAAGGAAAAACGCCGTAATGGCAACACCAAACGCGGCAGGGTTGAAGAGGTGTTTGTTCAAAACAGCAAATATATATTTAGAAGCGACTGCCCATATTGTTGCCCAGAACATCAACGACAGGAAATGAAAATCCATAAATGATGATGGCGGTGAAATGATGAGCGCCAGAATAAGTGCGGTGATATAGGTGGACTCCGGGTTGCTTGGTGCTCCAAATATCTTTGCAAAAATTGTATTGCCAGCGAGTGCGATTATGGTGATGAGTGCTACTGACCACGCAAGATATGTGGGATAAAATGGAAGAAGTCCAAAAGCACTTGCGATGCCTGCGATGAGCAAAAGCGTTAGGAGTTCGTACAGCACGAGGCGGTACATGGTGGTGCGATTAAGAAAGCGGTCTATGAAATTCATGATTTTGTGTATTCATTAAACCCGCTCGTGACTTGTGCTTGCATGTCGTGAGTGATGGCGTAGCCCTCATAGCCCGAGAGCATTTCTATGAAATGCATGCCGCGTTTGCCCATGGCAAACGCGGCAGTGGCGAAGCGGTCGGCATCATAGATATTTGGACCAATGAGAGTCATGCTTATAAAAGGTGTAACGACAGGAGCTCCGGTGGTGGGATCATAAATATGTTCTCCGCGCAAATAGGTGCCTGAAGTCGCGACGCCTTTTCCGTGCGGATATACCACTTTTGCTATGTGGTCTGTTTGAAATGGGTGGCGAATACCCACAGACCATTGTGTGCCGTCGGTATTAACGCCATTGGTTTGGATGTCGCCACCCGCGTCAATGCAGAAGTTTTCCACGCCGCGCTCTTTTAAGAGCGCGGCGGCTTTTTGTATTGACCACCCCTTAACGATCCCGGACGGATCTATCGTTCCGTCCGGGGTACGATGATTAAAATACCCATCTGTTTCTTTGCATGTTTGGTTGGCGGCTTCATAGACACTTTGCACATCGGCGCATGCCGTTTCAAGCGACAGCTCGCCACGGTTTATGCGCGATATTTCGCTCTCTGTTTTGTAGGTACTAAAAATCTCATCCACATATGTAAAGTATGCAAACACCTCATCAAGCACACTGCGCGCTGCGCGCGCGCCGACCACCTCCACTGTAATTGGCATACCCATAATGTCACGAACCTCTTTTATATTTTTCATGCCGTCCATATTATTCTATGTGGCTTTGTGAAGTGCATCAGCAAGTGATGTGCGAAATGCTCTGCTTGTTTCCGTTGCTCCTGATATTGTGTTTACCTGCGCATTTTGTATCGTAAGTGCTTCTGAACTAAGTACAGGCATTGCATAGTTGTTAATATATTGTGAAGTGCTGTTATATTGTCGGTAGGGAAGAGGATATGCTTTTACAAGTGAGCCATTTTTAATAACAACTCTTATTTGGAACGTCTCATAATATGCATCGGCGATTTGCCCTGTGTATATTCCATCAACATAAGGACCTCTGTGCATCACCGGTATCTGTTTGTGGTGCATCATAGAAGGAGTAGATGCTTTCTTTACGGACGTTTGTTTTTTAACAGTAGTTACATTCAGTGTTTTTCTTACAACAGGCGTGGTAGCTTTTTTTGTTGGAGTATTATAAATAATAACCGGGGTTATAGTTGGCGCGGAACTCATATCGCTTACGATTATGGGCGAAGCGGCAGCATGGGGACGAAATGCCACATAGAGAGCAAATGCAAATATAAATATAAGTGATGAGATAATTTTTTTCATTCTAGATACAGTATTTCGTATTATACCAGAAGTATATTTTCAATGAGCATAAGTATATTTTGCGGTAGCACCTATTATAACTGATACAAGGTGCGTTTAGGTTTCAAATGATTATTGTGTGCAAATATAGTATTATCTATATATATGACACCTGGTATTTTATTTACACGCCCGGCCACTTATATTGTGGGTCTTTGTATTGTGCTTTTTGGCATTGGCGCGGTTTCTCCAAACCGTCCTGAGCGTACATTTGTTGGAGCTCCGGTAAAGACAAACACCGTTGCCCCGACCCCAATAATATCTAATGTATCAAGAAATACTAAAACAAATACACGGACAGCAAAGACTACTTCCGCAACCAAAAACACTTCAACAATTCAAGTAGTTCCAAATGTGCTTCCATCAACCATCTCATCACGGCATTACTCCGTTCCGCAATCAATCAGAAATCGTGGCGATGATGATGGATACGGCGGTGATGATTGATTCCGCCCGGCAACAGCTCCCCTGCGCCGGCTTCGCCGGCGCAGCCCCCACCAAAGCAAAAGGTCTCGCGTAAGTCCGGACTTCCGCATCTAACGACTTTCACATCCCAATTTGCTTGTAAGATGATAATATGAGAGCGTGTCTTTCCACAAACGAGACGGCGATACGCCAACAAATGAACTACGCCTAAAGGATTTTGATCGTATTTGGACGAAATTTTGTTTCCTGGATGAAACAGGAAGTCTTAGTAATATAAAAGATTCATACTTTACTATTGGTCTGCTGAAAATGAGTCAGCCATATTATCTTCAAAGTAAGATTCTTTATGAACGAAACATACGAAATTTCCACGATGAAATGAAGTTTAATAAGCTTTCAAAAAATAATATTGAGTTTATGAAGTTCGTAATCAATTCAGTATTTGATACACGAAGTGTTGATTTTTATTCATACACAACAAAAAAAGGTAGTAAGTATTTTCTAGATAACTTCAATGGGGATACATGGAAAGCTTATGAGGCAATAACATTAAAACTTCTTGAAGTTGCGTTGTCGGAGCAAGAAATCATAATCCTCATCGCTGACCATGTTACGACTCCCAAAGAGGTGCGGTTTGAAGTAAATACCAAGAAAAAATTTAACTCATGCAAGCGTCGTCTTGCTCTTGCCGGCGTGTGTCGCTTTGACTCTAAGTCAAACGATTTGTTGCAAGTGGCGGATTTATTAGTTGGGGCAATTACCTATGACCTTAAGCTTTCCGCAGGAACAGTGAGCGGTTCTAAATATAAAACCGAGCTCGTCAATCTCTTAAAACATAATCTAGGCGTGGATACCTTCCAAAATGGTTTTAGAAATAAAAACTTCAGCATATTCGTTGAACGAGGCACAGGAGAAAATGAAAAGAGGCCATCGTCCTAACGGTCGACGCCTCTTTTCGATACCCATGAATAGTATCGCAAGGTGTACTGTAAGTCAATAGTTATCCACATCCCCAAATGCCAGCTACCAACAGCTATATGATGCCCTCAATCAGATGGGACGGTTGGACGAAGTGCTGGGAGATACCGCTTGCGGTGTTGCATAGGTCTGACCTATGCAACACCGCTCAAGTC
>DRJB01000006.1 GCA_011052355.1 Candidatus Kaiserbacteria bacterium | reverse complement strand
TTTTAGGTATTCGTACAGTGACTTTTCATATTTTGAAAGTCTAAAAAAATAATTTTCTTCTGTAATTTCCTCAAGCTGTGCTCCGGGATGGTCGGAGCACTCACCGTTTATTAAATCTTTTTCCATTTTATACGTCTCGCAACCAACACAATAGAAACCGGAGTAAGACTTTTTATAGATATCACCTACTTTGTCGCATCGGCGCCACATTTCTTGCGCAGCAGAAATATGTCCTGGGTTGGTGGTGCGAATAAACGCATGAGAAGATATACCCAACGCTGTAAAAAGTGCATCAAACCGTTTTGTATAATGAGTTACATATTCTCGTACTTCTTGTCCTGCTGATTGTGCTGCGCGTAGGATTTTTTGTCCGTGTTCGTCGGTACCGGAATTAAAAAACACCTCATCACCACAAGAGCGCGCTGCGCGCGCGAGCACATCAGTCTGTATAATTTCAAGCGCATGTCCGATATGCGGATCGGCATTCACATACGGAAGTGTGGTTGTAAAATATCGCGCCATATTTTTTATAGCAGGGTGGTGGTTACTTGGTGGTTGCGCGGGCACGGCGACTTTTATCAAGGTCATTAACAAATTCTTGCAGGATTGCTGCTAACGGAATGGAAAGTAAAATACCAAGAAATCCGGCAAGCTCAGCGCCTGCAACCATGGCGATAATGACCAGAAGCGGAGGAACGCCCACAATCTTTCGCACCACAAGCGGATAGATTAGGTGTGCTTCAAATTGATTTACCACCACATACAACCCCGTTACGATAAGCGCCAGCGGTAATCCACCAAAACTAAACGCAATCATAATTGCCGGAATGGCAGAAATGAATGAGCCGAATATAGGAATTATTTCCATAATGGCCGTAAACACACCAAGCAAAAGCGCATAGGGAATACCTATAATGAGCAAGCCCAAATATACCAACATGCCAACAAAAACGGAAAGCAAAATCTGTCCCTGCATCCACAGTCCTATTTTTTTCTGTGAGCGATGCCAGAGGTCAATGACATAACTCTCTCGCGAAAGCGGTGTGACGGTGCGAAGAAAATCCTCTATTCCGGATTCCTGCACCGCAAAATAAAATGAGAGCACCACCACAAAGACAAGAGAAAATATACCGCCAAAGATTGCGGTGAGTAATCGCAAGGCGCCGGTTGAAGTGTTGATGAACGCGCTTTGAAGTGCTGTGACAATATTAGTTATGGAAGCACCACCGGAGCCCGTTGAAAATAATCCCGAGGAGCTACGGAATGGCAACGGAAGCGAAGCTGAGTTTAGATAGTTCGGTAATGCACTTATAAATCTTTGCACTTCCGCCAGCAATGGCGGAAGGAAGAAATAAATTGAGCCGAAAATTATTGCGAGGGCGATAAAATAGGTAAAAAATACAGCGAGCGCGCGAGGAATCTTAAAACGCACAAAAAACAATATCCCGGGGCGCACCGCAGACGCAAGAATAATTGCGGTAATAACCAGCAACACCAGATCGCGCAACAACCACAGTGCAAATACTATAAAGCCGATAACGACTGCTGTTACCATGGTCCCGGGTGTAATTGATATGGTGTGTTTATTGTTATGTATATCCATAGAAGAATACTACCACATTTGTGTTCAGTTGCTATTGCACAAGTGGGATACAAAGTATCTCCCGGCGCATAAGGATGGTTTAAGGGTTGAAGGGTTAAGGTTTAAGTAGTCAGATACATTTTCTCTTTAGGTGATTTAATGCGTGGGGTGGACACATGCGTGAATTGGTGTAATATACTATAGGATACAGTAGCATTTCAAATCTAGAGAGAGAGGTGGCGATATGAACAGATACTTAACAGTAATTATGGACGAGCGCGGGCAATGGACAGCCGATGATCTAACACAGGCATATGTATTTGAAGCACATAACGACAAAGACGCGTGGAAAATAATGGCTTCTTACATGAATGGTAAAAATGGTTTTGTGAGCGAATTTCTCGCACGTATCACTGGTGGACTACAGGTTAAGATGGTCCAACGGGTTCCGGACAATGTTAAAGATTTGGATATCACTGAGTTTTCGCATGAGTATCAACAAGAGATAAATTTTGAACACCTTTTTCCGGGCTTGTCTATGATCCCGCAACTCCAGCCCTTCGATCCGGAAGTAAGAAAGAATCGATTGGAGGCAATCAAAAAGTGCGAGAAAAAGGACCACACCGACACGGTGAAAACGATGGCAATGCCACTTCCGAAAAGGGGAGAAGACATCTACATTCCGTCAGCCATGTACCTAGATCGTGGTCACGATGACGTAGTTGGCGGTCTCGCAAAAGTTGAGTCCGTTTTTGAAGAGATGAGCGGGGGTAAACAAGTACACTTTATTTCAGTGAAAGAGGTCCCAGGCAATTTTAACTGGGAACAGCACATCGCCGTAATGCAAGACGAGTACAAGAAGGGGTTTGGCAAGAACCGTGCTTATCCAGATCCAGATGATCGTCCCCAGTTCAATAAGCCGTGAGGACTCACAGTGGGCTCGTTCGGATTACCCCCCGAACGAGCTTTTTTTATAAATTATCTCAAATGCCTCAAGATAACTATCTCAAAATGCCATCTTGGGATATTTTGGTTTAAGTGGTTAGATACCTTTGTTTAGAGTACCCACGCGAATACGTGAAGATATATCAGAGATAGATATACGTGTTTGCGTGGCAGTATCGCGGTCGCGAAGTGTAACGGTGTCTTTGAGTTCCGGTTTTTCACCGAGCGTATCAAAATCAATGGTGATGCAAAATGGGGTTCCGATTTCGTCTTGTCGGCGATATCGCTTGCCGATGTTACCATTATCATCCCACATAATTTGCGGGATGTCTTTTTTAAGCGCTGTGTATACTTCGCGCGCTTTCTCCACCAGTTCCGGTTTATTTTTTAGAAGTGGTGATATCATCGCTTTGACCGGAGCGATTGAGGGCGGAAATGCCAAGTACACACGCGTTTCTCCATTCAACACATCTTCGCGATACGCATCCACCAACATTGCCAAAAAAAGACGCCCAACCCCACCGGAAGATTCAATAATATGTGGTGTAAATCGCCTACCTGTCTCTTGCTCAAAATACTCAAGTGGCTTTCCGCTCCCTTTCGTATGCTGTGTTAAATCATAATCACCGCGAGCATGCACACCTTCAAGCTCATCAAAACCCCACGGAAACGCATATTCAATATCCCACGCGTCTTTTGCATAAAAAACAAGATTTTTATGCTGTTTCCATCGGAGATTTTTTTCTTGCAAACCAAGCGCAAGCATCGCATCCCAGCGATATTCTCGCAATTTTTTGTACTCGGTCATTTCATCTTCCGGTGCTACGAAGTATTGCATTTCCATTTGTTCAAACTCGCGCCCGCGAAATAAAAATTGTCGCGGTGAAATTTCATTACGAAATGCTTTTCCTATCTGTGCGATACCAAAAGGAATTTTAACCGGGGTTGAGTCAAGTACATTTTTGTAATTTACGTAAATACCTTGACAGGTCTCGCCACGAAGATATGATGGGCTGTTCCCTTGTTCGGTAAAATCACCAAGATTTGACTGCACAAGAAGATTAACCGCACGAACCGCTGAGAAATCTTTACTTCCACAATGCTCGCAAGCAATTTCACTTCGGTGCGCATCAAAAAGATTGCTTATTTCTTCCTCACTCATTTTCTCATCAGCATCAATACCAATTGCCTGAAGCGCTTTATCAACCCGTACGCGAGTATTACACACATTGCACTGTGCCATGGGGTCGGAGAAATTCTTTGTATGTCCACTAGCTTCCCAAATGCGCGGATTCATAAAAATACTGGAATCAAGCCCGACGATGTCGTCTCGGTCGTATACCATTTTTTTCCACCACTGCGCCTTGAGATTATTTTCAAGCTCTACCCCGAGTGGTCCATAATCATATACACCGGCAAACCCTCCATATATTTCTGATGAAGGAAATACAAACCCGCGACGTTTGGCAAGTGAAATAATTGTTTCTAACGATGGTTCTTTTCTTACGTCAGACATAGGATATATTGGTACGTACACTATACACTATCGTTAGTTTACCGCACAGTACCGGAGTTTATATCATATTGTGATTCGTGAGAGAGGGTGGTTGTAACTGCATTGGCGAGCGAAGAGACAGTTATTTGCGCAAAACGATCAAATGCGGTTACGGTGGTGGTATCAAGAAGCGGTGGCGCTACACCGCGCACACTGGTGCTTGGAGTAATGGCAACTTGAAACATTGCCGTGCGCGTGGTATTTGAAGAGATATTTCCTATTGACCAGCGAACGGCGTGGGTGCTTCCGTTGTATGTTACCGAACCATCGCGCGGAGAAACCGAACCGACAAATGTAACCGCTGTCGGGAGGTTTGCGGAAACTGTCGCTCCGCCCACATCGTTAAGAGTGTTGTGCACGCGCCATACAATAGTGTACGTGGTTCTTGTGTTTGCTATGGGCGGAACCGGTCCGGTATTTGCAAATGGTCCTGTGGCATGCAGTGCGTACGCATTAAGCAAAAGAAGTGTGCCGAGCTTTAATTTTTGTGTCATGTCGGCGGTTGTCGTTCCGACTGAAATGTCTTGTCCGGGATATTCTCCGGAGACAACCGAGCGAAGAGTAACTGTCGGATGATATACTCCGCCCTCGGTGGTACTGGCAACTGACAGTGTTTGGAATGTAAACGTTCCGGTTCCTTGGGCTCCCGGTGGAAATTGCGAAAGTGCCAGATTTGTATCTCTACTAAATACAACTGTGTGTGTTGATGATTGATATTTTCCGGTTGGGCTTTTCACACTTGAGGGAACAAGTGCGTCTCCTCCAAGCTCAACGGCAACGCGCGCATTGGTAACCGGAACCGTAAGCGTATTCATCCACGCAATAGATACGGTTACGTTCGTTCCGGGCATGAGTGTGGTATTTCCGATTGCCCCGCCGTTTACCGTCAATATTGTCGCGATGAACGGCTGTGTAAATGTGACTGTCGCGGTTTGTGTCATGTAGGCAATTGCGATACTTCCGCTTGAGGCAGTAGTTGCGGTGCCGACAGTAAATTGAAATGCTTGTTGCGAACCCACTTTGCCGAAAAGAACACCTTTAATATGTACAACCCGAGTTTGTCCGGGAGCAATTGTGCCGATTGAGAAATTCCCACCAAGCGACGATAACGATGACTCTTTAACGGTAAACCCGGCAGGATACACCGCATGAAGTACGGTTCCGCTTATTGGTTTTGTGCTGTTTGAGCGAACGGTCGCCACGATGGACATCACTTGCCCGGGAATGACCGATGCGGGAGCATCAATGGAAACGGAAAGCGGAGTTGAAACTATAGAAACGGCGCCCGCCGCCTTTTTAGTAAATGTGGCATTTGAACCGGAAGCATTAAATTGTATGGTAGATTGTATCGGAAGCGTATCTCCTTGCCCGCCGAAAAGTACGGATTTTATTTGTTTTTTTACCGTTTCTCCCGGGGCTATTGTGCCGACATCTATGTTTGTGCGCACAAGCGGTGCCAACACATTGCTTGGTGAGCGCGTTCCTTTTGGAAAAACAAGAGAGAGCTTCACATTTTTAAGTGGCACCACATTACGATTGGTTATGGTAACCAGAAGTGAAACCGTATCGCCTGCCGCAACACTTGCGGGACCTTGCATGGTGAGTATGACCCGAGCCGTTGATACCGAGCGTGTGCCTGAAAAAAGCAAGTATGCGGACGTTCCGCCGGCAATCAGGAAAAAAGTAAGCGCGACCCAAAAAAAGAGCATGGCAAATCGTACATGCTTGTGTGGCTTCGGTCTTGTGGTGAACGTATCATTTTTCCACGCGGGAGCCCCCAGACCGGGGCGCGGAGCGCCCCGGTCTGGGGGCGGCGCAACGAGATCTGGCTCATCGGCATGTGTCGTTCCAGGCACGGCGTACAGCTTTTCGCGCGCCTTTTCAAGAGAGCTCCTGTTGTCTTCTGGTGGCATGGTATATATAGTATAACACCACTAGACTATAGTCCGGACGCAACAATACCGCGATTGATGCGCATAATATACTCACGACTGTCTTCTCGCAAAGCACGCAATACCTCGGAATAATATATTGACTCGCCCGACCGCGCAGGCAATACACCATCATCCAACCCAAGCGCATGCACGGTGCGCAGTGCGGCAAGTTGTTCTATTGACTCGTGAAATTCTTCCGGAAACTCATCAAGTGCCTTAAAAAATCCGATGAAAGTATCATACAGTGATACTTGTTTCAATTCGCCCGGGGCGAGACGAATAAGAAGTTCGCTCACCCGCGCGGCACGCGCGCGTGCATCAAAAGAAAACTTTGGTGCCCACTGTCGCACGCATCGCGCACCAAATAATTGCCACCCAAGCTTGCCGTGCACCAATGACATCTTTGATTCGGTTAGAGTTTGCAGTGAGCTTGCCAGTTTTGCGGAGGGTTTACGTATGGCACGCACGCGAGCCTTCAGCAACCCAAGTTCATCGGTTAAAAGAATAAGCGACTCGCTATCTTCCGAAAAAGGAAACCTTGCGAGAACTAATCCATTAACAAAATATTTATGACGCATTGTGTTGAATTGAAAAATGAACGAGACCAAACGAGAGCTTTACACTATGTGTTTTCTCGTCAACAGAAGCAAACGTGATATCAGACACCCCCGCAAACACTTCCCCGTTCATGTGTGACTGTGCTGATGCCTCTACTGAAAGTGTTATAACATCTGATGGAGAAAACCCCGCATCTTTTCTAACTTGCGCAATGGCGCGTGAAAACTCCCGCATATCTCCTTCGTGAATAAGCTCCGGTGTAAGAACGGTGTCAAGCTCCAGTTTTTGCGCATTAGTTTTGACCTGTTTTACATTCACCTCCTCTGCAAGAATTGCGGAAAGCTCGTCTGACAAATTTTCCGGAATAGACAATGCACCAAGTGGTTGGCGCACTTTTGTCCCCTCTTTTTGTCGCAACATAAGCGCCTCTGATGCATAGGAGCGAACACGCTCCATGTCGGAAAGTAATGTATCATCCTCTTCTTTTGAAACTGTGCGTACTGCATATGTATAAAGCGGTACTCCTTCTTCCGGCCACTGCGCAAGATGTACACTTTCCGCATCGGTATTTTTACGAACATGCTGAAATACTCGTTCAGCTATAAACGGGGAAAGTGGGGCAATAAGAAGCGCTATAACCTGCAATGTCTCACGAAGTGTTTCAATAGTGGCGCTATCACCCTCGCGCGCTCTGTCACGAATTCTGCGTACATACCATTGTGACAAATCTTCAAGCAAGGTTGCAATGGCGCGAGCTCCGTCAAAATATTTATAGTTATCAAAATAGGATGTAACCGCACGTACTGTTTGTTGCGTACGTAACTGCATCCACTGATCAATTATTTTTGGTGCCGATTTCTCACTGGACGCACGGTCTTTGAAAAGCTCATAAAACTTTGTGCTATTTTCAAACCATGAGAGTGTCCGAGCAGCTTCACGCACCGTCTTTTCATCAAAACTCTTTGCCTCTCCCGGCTGATTAACGCTATACATCCAGAAACGTAATGTATCAACGCCCCACTTATCTATAGCTTCCCATGGTTTAATAATGTTGCCTTTTGACTTTGACATCTTTTGCCCATTTTCATCTTGTAAATGCCCAAGACTAATGACATTTTTATATGCCGCGCCACGATTCATAAGTGTACCTACCGCAAGAAGTGTATAGAACCACCCTCTTGTTTGATCAATCGCCTCAGAAATGAAGTCTGCGGGATACCCAATTCCTTCAACCCACTCTTTATTTTCAAACGGATAATGTTCGGAGGCAAAAGGCATTGCTCCTGAGTCAAACCACACATCAATAACTTCCGGCACACGATATAGGTCATCTTCTTTCTTTCCAACCAATACAACATCATCAATATATGGACGATGCAAATCAAGTTCGTAGTTTTCGTTGTGTGGAAGTGGCGCAAAATCAAGCACGCCGTACTGCGCATTTTTATACATAAATATGTCATATGTACCCGTATGCGGTGTACCAAGTGCCACAAGCTGTGACATCCACAACGGACCTTCGTGCGATATCAGAAGAATTCGCTTGGCACTATAACGCTCCTCAATTTCATACAGAAGTTCAGCAATGCGACGACGTATTTCATTGTGTGTTTCTCCTTTTGGCGGCGCTTTGGTAAGTTTCTCTTCTGTAGACACAAAAAACGCGTCCCATTCTTTATATGATGCACCATCAAGTTCTCCGGCACCTGTTTCGCGCAAACGCTCATCTGTTTGAATTGCGTCTTTTGATATTCCCAATTCTTTAGCAACAATTTCTGCTGTTTCTCGCGCGCGTGGAAAAGGAGAGGTGACGATGATATCAACACCTCCATGCTCTTTTATCTCTTTCGCACTTTGCAATACTTGCTTGCACCCTGTTTCGGTAAGATTATTTTTTCTACGAGCGGAAAGATTCGTGTCCACTGTTTCTGTCACATTACTTTGCGCTTGTCCGTGGCGCATAATGAGATAAGTATTTCCACTTCGTCGCATACGTTGTTTTAATTCTTCAATAGAACCAATGGTAATACGCTCACCGTTGTCAGTATTTTCCCATACAGGAAGTGGTGTTCCCCAATAGCGCTCGCGACTAATCGCCCAATCTTTAGCTTTTGAAATCCAATCTCCGAAACGTCCATCACGAATGTACTCGGGCTCCCAATGCACCTGTTTATTTTGTGCAACCATTTCATCGCGCAGGTCTCGCATTCGGATATACCATGAATCACGCGCATAATAGATAAGCGGAGTTTTGCAACGCCAACAAAACGGATACGTGTGCTCATGCTTCCCTTTTGCAAACAACACCTCTTTTTTTGCCAAGTCTTTTATAATATCTATAGCGAGCTCTTCGTCTTTGACAAAACGCGCCTCAAGAAAACCGGTGCCAGCGATGAAAAGTCCGTCGGGTGCCACCATGTGCACCTTAGGTAGTCCAATTTCCGCCCCAAGCTCAAAATCATCTTGCCCATACATCACCGCAATATGTACGATACCGGTACCATCCTCGGTCGTCACAAACGATGCGGGATACACCTGAAACGCTTTACTGAATTTTGGCTTTTGCGAGTCTGTTGCGAGTTTTTGCATAAATGGATACACGGGCTCGTACTTCATCCCAACCAAATCACTTCCTTTATGTTCTTCCACCACCGTGTATTCATCTTCACCAAACACACTTTGCAAGCGTTCTTTTGCAAGAATAAAACGTAATACAGCACCAGAGCCCTCATCTTTCTTCTCAATTGTTACGTACGTGATTTTTTCACCCACTGCAAGTGCCACGTTCCCGGGAAGTGTCCACGGCGTTGTTGTCCATGCCAAAAATGAAGTATTTTCTTTTCCGATTACCTTAAACTCTACGGTAACCGCGAGATCTTTAACCTCTTTATATCCCTGCGCCAACTCATGTGATGAAAGCGCCGTACCGCAACGTGTGCACCACGGAACAATCTTGTAGTCTTTGTAAAGGCGCTTATCATTATCAATATGTTTAAAAATTGACCATACCGATTCCATATATGTAGCATCGTATGTAAAATATGCCTTACTTTGGTCAACCCAATAACCTATCCGGTCTGTAAACTTTTGCCACTCATCAATATATTTCAGAACGCTCGCGCGACATTTTTTATTAAATGCGACTATGCCGTATTTCTCAATATCTTTTTTACCTGAAAACTTTAACTCTTTTTCCACCTCAAGCTCAACAGGCAACCCATGCGTGTCCCACCCTGCGCGACGACGCACATGATACCCGCGCATTGTTTTATAACGTGGAATAGCATCTTTAAACGCACGTGCTTCAAGATGATGCACACCGGGGCGCCCGTTTGCAGTTGGTGGACCCTCATAAAAAATAAACTCTCCTTTAGGTGATGTTTTCTCCAGTGATTTTTCAAAAATATTATGTTGGCGCCAAAACTCAAGTACATCTTCTTCACGCATTGCTACTTCCGATTTTGATACTTCATTCATACCGCCTATTCTAACGCTTTCTTGTGGAAAAAGAAAATCCCGGGAACGGCGCGTGGCGTCGTTCCCGGGATGTGAGGTGTGAGGAAAGCCAGATTTACCATCGCCGACATGCAAGCGACGCACGCGTACCATGCCGCGCCTTTCTTTGTCGCTTAATATGGTGCTGCGTCCTTCTTTCCTTCAGGCGACACCTGCGTATGTACGCACGCACATACTCCGGCATGACCCCGGAGCAATCAATGAGATTATTCGTATCCGGCAATAAGATTTTTTTGCCACATGCGCATACGGCGCACACGAACATTTCTCTAATATTCAATCCTTTGCCGTGGTAATCGTTGGTCACCTTACTCTTTTTCATTTTCATGGCGTTTCCTTTTCCACATTTCCGCCTATTGTCAAACGGTGGCTTGAAACAGCCACCGCCCCTATGTGTCCACGGTAAAACATACCACACCCATGTCCTCCTGCGCAATTTTTTAAATTGTGTGGGAGGACATGGGCGAGTACTTACATTTTCTCCAAAATAGGTACACCAAGAAGCTTCATGCCGTTACTCATTGTTTGTGCAAACAGTTTTGCCATGCGTAACATTTGTTCTTGCTGTTCACCGCCAATAATGCGCTCGCTCGCATAAAAAGTATTCCACTGGCTTGCAAGCTTTGTGAGATACGTAACGAGAAAGTTCGGCGCCATACGCTCTTGTGCGTATGCCACCACATCCGGAAACTGCGCGAGCGTACGCATAAGAATATACGGATGGGGTGGTGACTGGTGTTGCGGGCGCGACGAAGTAGCGTCGCGCCCGCCCTCTCCTGCGCTACGTAATACTGACAGCGCCCTCACCAGTGCGTACTGTATATATGGACCGGAATCACCTTCAAGTGAGAGAGACTTTTCCGGATCAAAGATAATATCCGCACCGGGTGATTGGCGCAACACCATATACACAATCGCCCCAATTGCCACCTTTGTTGCCACCTCATCATCTTCATTTTTTTCTTTTGCAATAGCGATGACATTTTCTATAAGCGCCGAGGCAGTGACGACAGTTCCTTTGCGCGAAGACATCTTTCCCGTGGTAAGTCGCATAAATCCATGTGGTACGTGGATGGTCTTTTTTGCGAGCGCGCCCTCAATTTCAGAAAGTGCACAAAGCATCACATTGAAATGACCCACCTGCTCATTTGCCGTAATGATAATTGATTTGTCGGAAGGAAATTTTTTCTCTTTTATAAGTGCAAGGCCCAGGTCTTTTGTTTCGTATGTTGGAGTACCGTGCGAAGTGACAAACACAAGCGTGTGCAGTCCTTTTTTTTCTCCGCGATATATTATGGCACCATCACTTTTTTCAAATATATTTTCGGATAATCCGCGCTTCACCGCCTCAAGCCCTGGAGTTACCGTATCACTATCATAAAAAACATAATCAAAATGTATGTCCAGCATCTCATACAAATGTTCAAACGCTTTCATTGAAACTTCCCTACCCGCCTGCCATGTTTCGTATAACTCTTGTTCATCTTGGGTAAGATTTTCATTTACAAAATGTTTTTCAAGAACGTGGTAGAGCGCGACATTGAGTTTATCAATCTCATCGTGTGTGTCTGTGCTGTCTTCATATGCGCGCGAACCGTACACATATGCTTCACCGATTTCCTTTGAACTTGTTGGCGTGGAAATGCCGGAGTGATGTAACCCAAAAAGCGCTTTCGCCACATGCGGACCAACATCTCCTCCGAATGTATCGCGTGCTGTTTGCGCTCCTGCATTTTGAAAAAATCGCGAGAGAGATTCACCGATAATCGCCCCCATCAAATGCCCAATGTGCATTTCTTTGAAAGGGTTTGGGTTTGCATACTCAATGATAATTCGCTTGCCGGAGAGCATGGTAGCGCTTCCCCACGCATCGCCTGCACGAAGTGCTTCTTCAAGAACGCTCTCATAAAAAGATGCGGAGAAAGATATGTTGATAAAACCGGGGCCTGCCACCTCTACGCTCTTCGCTCGCGCGCCCAAACGCTCGCGGACTGCGTCCGCGAGCGTTTGGGCTACCTCACGAGGTGATTTCTCAAGCCCTTTTGCAATATTCATTGCGATATTAGTCGCCACATCGCCATGGCTTTCGTGCGTAGTATACTCAACAGTAAACTCACCTCTCGGAAACCCGAGAGTATCCAGTGCCTCATGTATCACCGTACGTACTAATTCATGCATAGTGTTTGCAGTGTATCAGACATACACCCTTTTATGTAGAATTATTTACTGACGCGCCCGACGCAAGAAACCGATAATTTGCCAGTGCCTTCCCGGTATATTCGCGCAAATCTTTGGTTGGGATATGTCGCAAAATATCTTCTTCGCGAAAAGAATGTGCCCTCTCCACATACATACTCCATATGAATGCATCAAACGCATCGTATGCTTCATGAGGACGGTGATGTGCCGCCGCCACAAAAGAAAGAACCGCCTTTGCTCGTTGTGTAGAAGGTAATGTGTGCATCACTTCTGACAAACACTTCAGTTGTGCGGAGTTTCTGGTGCCGATAAATTGCGCAATGTTTAACATGGCAAGTGTGTATGCGGCAATATTTTCTTTTCCACGCAACAGCTCATCAACATTCCACGGCATAAATCCCAATGGCAACGCGCTTAACACTTGCGTCGCCCAGCTACCCGCACTCTTGGGAGAAAGCGCATCCGGCGTTATTTGATATGGACCGAACGATTCAAGCATGTCGTACACCGATGGAATACGGTCAATAAAATCAACACCCGCATTACGCAATAAAAAACCAAACACTTGCGCGTTGGCGCTCCCTTTGTCCAGTGGCATAAGCTCGGTAAACGAAAGTGACATAAGCGTATCGGCGGTGAGTGACTCCCCCATCTTGCTTATAAGAGATATTTTATCCTTGGAAAATACGCCGTCCTCAGAAGCGGAAGTAGGCACAAGTGGAAGAGTATCAACAAAAACCTTACGCGATTTTTCTACCGCCCCAACCACATCGTTTCTATACTCTTCAAGAGTCATGGTATTAGGGCTCTTCGCGTCATATGAACGATATACATATTCAGCGAGATTCATGAGATTATGGTGTTCTTCCAAAAATTGCAACTGCTCGCGCTCAACGCGCTCATCATGCGAGCGCGCTGGCAAATTAAATTTCTTTCGCCACAATGTAGCGAGATTTTCTTTAAAATCAACATGAAGGGTTTCAGGTACAACGGTACCATTCGGCATACCAAGATACATGGCATACAAATCTGAAAAAGTATTTCCGGCGAGTTCACCCGTGGGAATTGCCACCGGATGTATCTGCCCATCAAGAAAAGAATATGCATCAAGGGGACTGCTCTCTTTTGAGGTTTCGGTTGACACCTCAGGCGATGGTTCTGATAATGCCTCGGGCGAGTGCGCGGAAACATGCTTTTCCTTGTGTGGCATTATTTTCACAGCTTCCTTCGGCGATACCTCCGCAGAAGGCACCTTAAAAATTTTTTTTAGAAATTTTTCCGATTCATGTTCACCAACCACGGCACCGGAAATAAACAACCCTGTTTTCTTTAAAAAATTTCGGCGACTTATACTCACAGAATCATCGGTGGGAGTCGCTTGATGTGGTGGCGCAGACTCTCTTTTTTTTCCAAATTTTTCAAAAATCATATTTGCATTTTAACGATGGATAAAAGAACTCGGGATGGGATGTTGGCGCGCGAGGGCGTGCACGCCCTCGCGCGCCCTTGCAACAGCTCCATCATCACGCCCAGTGAGCACGTCAATCATGAGCGTGGCAACTTGCACCACATCATCTTCTATAAACCCGCGAGTTGTAAGCGCAGGAGTACCAAAACGAATACCGGAAGGGTCCATCGGTTTGCGCGTGTCGTTTGCGATAACGTTTTTATTGAGTGTGATGCCGGCACGGTCAAGTAGCGCCTGTGCTTCTCCACCAGAGATGCCAAACGATGTGTGGGCGTCAAGTAAAATGAGGTGGTTGCTTGTGCCACCCGTAATCATTCTGGCGCCCTGTTTTTCAAAAACCTCCGCCATTGCTCGTGCATTTTTAATAATTTGAGAAGCATAGTTTTTGAAGCTCGGCTGTAGTGCCTCATGAAATGCAACGGCTTTGGCGGCAATATTGTGCATGTGCGGACCACCCTGAAGCCCCGGGAATACCGATTTATTTATTTTCTTTGCGAGATCTTCACTTTCACGTGTCAAAATCATACCTCCACGCGGTCCGCGCAATGTTTTGTGTGTGGTAGTGGTCATAATATCAAAACCGTAGTCAAAAGGATTTTTCACAGCGCCGCCAGCGATGAGCCCGGCGATGTGCGCTATGTCCATCACAGCAATCGCACCGACCTCTCGCGCAATCTCAACAAACTTTGCATAGTCCAATTCACGCGGATATGCGGAAAACCCCGCAAGAATTATTTTTGGTTTTACCTCTCGCGCAACACGGCGCATCTCTTCGTAGTCAATCTCACCGGTTTCAATATCTTTCATGCCGTAACGCACAAAATTAAAAATCTTGGTGAGATACGTCACGGGGTGTCCATGCGTCAAATGCCCGCCGTGCGAAAGCTCCATACCAAGCACAGTGTCTCCGGGCGAAAGCAATGCAAAATACATCGCAATGTTTGCGTTGGCTCCGCCCAACGGTTGCACATTTGCATAACCCGCGCCAAAAAGTTTTTTGGCGCGGGTTATGGCGAGCGTCTCTACCGCGTCCGTAAACTCCTGTCCGCCATAGTAGCGCTTGCCGGGGTATCCTTCGGCATATTTATTGGTGAGAGATGACGCCAATGCTTCATGCACCGCTTGCGACACGTAATTTTCCGACGGAATAAGCTCCAGACCGTCGCGCTCGCGCGCGTCTTCACCCACAAGCGCTTTATATACATCATTATCTTCTTTTGTAAGAAATGGATACTTCACACTCTGCATTGTACAGCAAAAAGAGAATATGAGTGTTGTGGCTTATAAACCCTGTGCGGTAACCCTGTTAAAAACAACAAAATCCATATTATATTTATTTTGCTCATCAGACTCTTTTCTACGCCTTGATACTTCTCTCCATTTTTTAGGGTCAATGACAGGGAAAAACTTATTTCCATCAAAATGACCATCTACAAATGTTATATAAAGACGATCTACAAGATCAATAGTTTGCTCATACACAAAAGCTCCACCAATAATAAAAACTTCTTCTCCCCCATCACTCGCTCTAGCAATATCAAATGCCTCATTTAAGGAAGTAGCCAC
>DRJB01000005.1 GCA_011052355.1 Candidatus Kaiserbacteria bacterium | reverse complement strand
GGCGCCGGTACGCACCTCTCTTTATGTCGGCGGAGGAATACTCATACTGTTGATTATTTTCTTCATCACCCGATTTTTGTTTGTGTAGTTTTCGGCATTGTGTGTAAATACGACAATCGTACGCCGTAGATGCGGACCCGCCCAAAATGATGTACATCATTTTGGGCGGGGGTGGGCTTTTGCACGGTTGTCTGGTTTGTGGGACTTCGCAACCGGTATATTATTTTCTTCGCCTTTTACAGTGAAGGATTTATCAGAACAAAAGTGTTATAGATGATGTGCTGGTACAATCTATTGAAAAAAGTGAGTATTTCAAGTAGACTGTCTTTATTCGGTTCACGTCCACGGCGCCATGCTTGCATGGCGCCGTGGAGGGGGCGGAAAATATCATTGCGGTCGTAGCTCAATTGGTTAGAGCACCCGCCTGTCACGCGGGAGGTTGTGGGTTCAAGTCCCATCGGCCGCGCTTGTAAAAGCGCTCATTGATGAAGTTTTGACGTATATTTACTGTTGCTCCTCGGTGCATCAATGGGTGTTTTCTGTTACTATAATAGAGGGTGCTATAAAAGGAGGATGGATTATGAGAAATAATCTTATAGTAGATTTAGGGTTGTATGCGAGCATTGATGAGATGCTCACCACATTACGCAATAAAAAGTGTAGTGTAACGTTTCGGACGGACTCTCTGCTTCGTCGCCATGAGGAAGATATCATTAATGGCGACGAAAAGGAAAGTGTTCATCTTCGGGTTCTTGACCCGAAAGATGTTGGGCTGGTGTGTGACGCGCGTCCGAGGTATGTGTGGGAACGCGCACATAAAAAATTTGGGCTACAACCATGCCCACTACTTACAGCTTCGTATTTGTTTTTGCAACACAGTGATGAGTTGCAGGAAGATGAGAACGTCCACGTTATTAGTACCTCGGAGGATATTGAGGGGGTGCTAAGTGTCAGTATCATGCACAATTTTGAAACATGGTTTTTGTGTGTTGTGGAGTTCGGCGAGTATCGCCGCTCCGGAATGCACTCTCTCAAAAAAAACAAATTTGCTTTCGCAATGCCATGAGAAGGCATCGTGTGTGGTATTTTCATTTTAAGGCGCTTCATGGATTGTGGCGCCTTTATCTTTTCTATTTTCCGCTACATGCACCACCTATACATGTCGCGTTTATACACTTTTTCTGACGGTTTATATTTTATTCAAAAAGGTTGTGTAGTATACTTACAATGTAATCTTATGCACATAACAGGCGCAACACAATGTAACCTATGAGTTTTCTCTCTCGTTTTCAAACCATTGAACACGAGGATAAGCAACGGGCGGTGCATGTATTGGTGCAACGCGCAACGCCGGATTTTGATTTCTTTTTCATGATTACTCTTTCGGTACTGATGGCAACTTTCGGTCTGCTTGCCGGAAGTGAGGCGATTATTATCGGCAGTATGCTTATTGCACCGATTCTTTATCCCGTACTTGGCATTGCGCTGAGCCTTTCTATGTCTGATCAAGCATTGTTGCGCCAATCTCTTTGGACGGTTGCAAAAGCAATCGGTATATCATTTGTGGCGGCTACTGCATCGGCATTACTTTTTATTTCCGTACATGGCGGAACTATACACGAGACACCGATTATTGCGGCACGCACGTCCCCCTCGCTTCTATTGTTGTTGGTCGGTGTTGTCGCCGGAGTTGCCGTGGTGTATGCGCTTGTGAAGCCGAAACTTTCTGAGACGCTTCCGGGCGTTGCCATTTCGGTCGCACTTATTCCGCCACTTGCCACAGCCGGTATCGGTTTTGCGGGATTGAACCTGGCAATCACTCTTGGGGCGTTTGCCACTTTTTTTGTAAACGTGTTTGGTATTATCGGAGCCGGTATGATAACTTTCTCGTTGATGAATGTGTACAGTCTTCGTTCCGTTGCACATAAGACAATGGAAAAAGAAGCGGTGCGCGTTGAAGAAGAAAACAAAAAAGCGCAGGCGGTTGATGATAATATTTCATTGAAAGATATACATACCGATTAATTGACTCGGTTGAAATACACGCATGATTGGATATGTGCATAATTAGTTGCGCACACTAAAAAATAAGGTATATACTTTTATATAGGAGGAGTTTCAGATACTTCTCTAAAAGTAAGCATGGTCGAAATTAGCACTAATCTAATTTCTATTATAATTATGTGGCAACAATGGGTAAATGGTATATTGGGTCTTTGGGTCATCATCATACCTTTCGTTGGATTGGGTTCAAATTCAAAAATCGTTCTTATCGTAACCGGTGTGATTATTGCGATTCTCGGTTTTTGGGGAGCCCTCCAGAAAAGTGCATAGGTGATACACAGCCCACAAAATGCTAAAGATCTTTCACTGAAAGGTCTTTAGCATTTTGTGGGCTGTGTGTGGTTATAAGAATAATGTGGTTACCGCCGCGATACCTGACAATGTCATGATGACAATAGTCGTCCACATAAAAGATGTTGATAACATTCCGCTTCTATATTTTCCCATTACTTTTTTATCATGACTTATGTGTGCAATGAAAAATAATATAATCGGAGCAACCAGTCCATTCGCAACAGCTGCATAAATAAGTCCTTTAATCGGGTCAAGATGAAAAAAGTTTGCGACAACTCCAATGACCATTGAAATAATAATGACGCCATAGAACGCGTATGCTTGTTTGAGTTTTCTGTATAGACCGTATCGCCAGCCGAAACTTTCCGCAACTGCGTAGGCAGATGACCCGCCGATAACCGGTATCGCCAAAAGTCCTGTGCCGATGATGCCGAGTGCAAAAAGTAGGTAAGCAAAATTACCCGCAAACGGTCGTAGCGCCTGTGCCGCATCGGCGGCGGTTGCGACCGTGATGCCGTGGGTGTACAACACTCCCGCGGCAGCCGCGAATATAAAAAATGCAACCATATTTGAAAAGAACATGCCAGACCATACGTCCGTGCGCATGTCGCGTATCTCGGTTTTATTTACCATGTGTTGACGGATTTTGATAGTCGTTTCTCCTTTGAGCACATGTTCTTCAACTTCTTGCGATGTCTGCCAAAAGAACATGTATGGAGATATGGTGGTGCCGAATATAGCTGCCAAAAGAAAAATTTGCTCTTTGGTAAATGAAATAGATGGAATGAGTGTGTGCTGAATGACCTCAGTCCAATTGAGATGTATTGAAAGTGCGGTAATCACATAGGACAAAAGGGCGAGCGTAAGATATTTCAGGTATTTTGAATAGCGCGCGTAACTGGTGAATATCTGAAGCAATAAACTGACCAGTGCGAAAAAGATAGTGAGTGTTTCCATGCTCAACCAAGGAATTAATAATCGTGCCCCGGCAGACATCGCGTTTAAGTCTGCGGCGATGTTAAGTGTGTTTGCACTAAACAACAGTACGGTAATTGTTATAAGTGTTTTTTGCGAATAATGGTGGCGTATATTCGCTGCCAGTCCTTTTCCAGATACGATGCCAATGCGCGCCGCTTGTTCTTGCACGAGCGCCATGAAAGGGAAAGTAAAAAGAGTGGTCCAAATGAGCTGTGTGCCGAATTGAGCGCCCGCTTGCGAATAGGTGGCAATGCCTGATGGGTCGTTATCGGCGGCGCCGGTGGTGAGACCTGGCCCGAGTTTTTCCCAGTATTCACCGGCGCGCCGCATTGGTGCGGCGCGCGCCACCACGCGTCCGCCTTTAATTGCCGCGCCCACACTTTTATCAAGCGCTTTCGCACTTTGTGCAAAAAGATATTCCACTTCTTTTTTCTTTCTTTTTTTCTTTGTCTTTTTTTCGTTTTGCATGAATTGGTGCGAATTATATACAGTATACGACATACTCGCTCATGTGTGAGATATTTTGTGTGTATAGGTGCCCCCCAAACGGTCGCCCTACGGGCGACCGTTTGGGGGGCGGGGCGTGGATTAAAAATTTGCATTTCATATTATTTTGTGGTGTACTTATCACTATTATGGCACAGGATAATCGCGCACCAATTGTTGCGGTTATGGGACACATTGATCATGGGAAATCGTCATTGTTGGACTATATTCGCAAAACAAACACCATCGCAAAAGAAGCGGGAGGTATAACTCAACACGTATCCGCGTATGAAGTGAATTGCGAATATGAGGGGGCGCAACGAAGCATTACTTTTTTGGATACACCGGGGCACGAGGCATTCCATACACTTCGTGCTCGCGGAGCGTCTGTCGCTGACGTTGCCATTTTGGTTGTGGCGGCAAATGATGGGTTCAAGCCACAAACGCAAGATGCACTTACGGCAATTACCGATGC
>DRJB01000004.1 GCA_011052355.1 Candidatus Kaiserbacteria bacterium | reverse complement strand
CCGGTGCTTGTGGGTACCGTTTCAATTGAAGATAACGAAGTCATGCACAACTATCTGACGCAGGCCGGTGTGCCACACGAAGTGCTCAATGCGAAAAACCATGAGCGTGAGGGTGAGATTATCGCTCAGGCGGGGCGCAAGGCACGCATAACGGTCGCCACAAACATGGCGGGGCGCGGTGTGGATATTAAGTTGGGCGGTTCCCCGGTAGAGGCGACGAGGCGCGACGAGGTTATCGCCACTGGCGGGCTTTTGGTTATCGGTACCGAACGACACGAGGCACGTCGCATTGATGACCAGTTGCGCGGACGTTCCGGTAGACAAGGCGATCCCGGGGAAACACGATTTTATGTTTCTCTTGAAGACAAGCTCATGAGAGTGTTTGCCGCCGATGCCATTAAGCGCGTCATGGGCACCTTGCACATTCGCGAAGATGAACCAATTGAAAGTAGTATGATTACGCATGCTCTTGAAAATGCGCAAAAACGCATTGAAGGATTTAATTTTGATTCACGCAAGCAGATATTGGCATATGACGATGTGCTCAATACACAGCGTTTGGCGGTATATACGCGCAGAAATGCCGCGCTGTTTGGGACGGAAGAAGAAGTGTTGGCGTTGGTGCAATCTTTTGTGGCAAGCGATGAACAGGCAATGGCGGCATTTGAAGCAAAACGAAAAGAATTTGGTGATGAAGTGTTTACGCTCATGTTGCGTAATTTTGTTTTGCAGGTAGTGGATACTTTTTGGCTTGAACAATTGGAAACTATGGAGTATTTGCGAAGAAGTGTTTCGTTGAGGGCATACGGTCAGCGTGATCCGCTTATTGAATATCGCCGCGAAGGGCTCATTCGTTTTAACGTCATGGAAGAAAATATACAGCAGACCATTCGCGAAGCGATGCCACATTTGATGCTTTCCGATGATGCACGTATTCGCGAAGAAGAAGAGCGCACACGCAGTACGTTGGTTGCAGTGTCTGATGAGCAGGGGAGCACCCCACAGCAAGAGCTTAAAAAGGAAGAGGTGCCCTCAAGAAATGAAAAAGTGACAGTCAAAAAAGGAAACGAAACGCAAGAAGTAAAGTATAAAAAAGTAGAGTCTCTTTTGAAAGAGGGCTGGACATTAGTTTCGTAAAATTATTTATCATGGCATTTATTGATTATGTGGTTATACATGCGTCTGCCGGAAGAGGTGGCAATGGCGTGGTACGCTGGTTGCGCCAAAAGAGCAGACCAAAAGGTGGCCCCGCCGGTGGCGATGGTGGAAAGGGTGGCGATGTGCTATTGCGTGGTGTGCGCGATCTCGGCGCATTGCAGAATTTTGCGCATGAGAAAAAATTCAGTGCGGAGCCGGGGCAACCGGGGGGTGAACATAACCGCCACGGCGCCGACGGCGCCGTGAAAGTTCTTTCTGTTCCAATCGGTACCTGTGCAAGGGTACTGGAAACCGGAAAAAAAATTGAAATTATGGAAGAGGGAGAAACCTTTGTGCTTTTTGAAGGAGGGAAAGGGGGCTTGGGAAATAATTATTTCAAAAGCTCCACAAATCAAAACCCGTTTGAATCAACGAAGGGGGTTGCGGGTGAAAAGGGTTCAGTTGCGCTTGAATTAAAAATAATAGCTGATGGAGGTCTTATCGGACTTCCAAACGCGGGAAAATCTTCTTTGCTAAATATACTTACTCATGCCAGAGCGAAGGTTGGTGCATATCCTTTCACTACGTTAGAGCCAAATCTCGGCGCCTTCTGGGGATATGTTCTTGCAGATATTCCCGGGCTCATAGAAGGTGCCGCCACCGGCAAGGGCTTGGGCTCTCGTTTCCTTAAACATACTGAGAGAACCAACATGCTTGTACATCTTATTTCGTTGGAGCAAGAAGATGTGGTGAAGGCATATCACACAGTGCGCGATGAGCTTTCCTCTTTCGGCGAAACGCTAGCTGATAAAAAAGAAATCGTTGTACTTTCAAAAACAGATATCGTTTCCGGTGAGGTGCTTGCGATGCGCAAAAAAGAACTCGCCAATGCTCTTCATTTGTCAAACATATACAGCATCTCAATAAAAGATTCCGCATCGGTAAAAGAATTTTCCGATACGTTGACGTCTCTTTTCCGTGGAAATATTTCCGCACCTGTTTGAGCGCTCGCTGTATGCGAGCAAATATGATAAATTTTCTATATGAGTGATTCTTCTTATATCCCAACCATTGGTCTTGAAATACACGCTGAACTCGCCACAAAAACGAAGATGTTTTGCTCATGCGCAAATGATTCGGAGGCGACTGAGCCGAATAGCAACGTGTGCCCCGTATGTCTTGCGCACCCCGGAACACTTCCAACGGTAAATCGTTTAGCGGTCAAACATGTGCTACGTGTGGGCGTGGCGCTTGGAGCCGACATTGCAACAAAGTACAGTGAGTTTGATAGAAAAAGTTATTTTTATCCGGATATTCCAAAGGGATACCAGATAAGTCAATTTGCCTATCCGTTTGTATCCGGAGGAACACTTTCCGGCGTCGCCATCACCCGTGTTCATTTGGAGGAAGACACGGCGCGCTCCACACACATGCAAAATGAAAGTCTGGTTGATTTTAATCGCGCGGGCGTACCGTTGATGGAATTAGTAACCGAGCCGGTTATTCATGACGCGGTAACCGCGGTTACATTTGCACGCGAACTGCAATTACTCCTTCGCACACTGGGTGTTTCAAAAGCAAACTTGGAGAAGGGTGAGATGCGCATAGAGGCAAATATTTCAGTTTCAAAAAACGATACGCTCGGCACAAAAGTTGAAGTAAAAAATCTTAACTCCTTTCGCTCCGTTGAGCGTGCAATAGCATTTGAAATTGACCGGCAAATTACAGCATATGAGAATGGAAAGGAGGTTGTGCAAGAAACGCGAGGCTGGAATGAAGGTACGCAAAAAACATTTCATCAGCGTTTCAAAGAGGGAAGTGCGGACTATCGTTATTTTCCCGAACCGGACATTCCAAAAATGGTTCTTGAAGAGATTGAAGAATTTTTACCCGATGTTCTTAAAAAGGCACTACCGGAACTTCCGTGGGAAAAGCGTAAGCGCTATAAAGATGAGTATGGCTTAAAGCCGGATGACATTGTGTATATGGTTGCAACGAGCGACAGGAGCACTTTTTTTGAGGCTGTAGCAAAAGAACTAAAGCAAGACAAAGCGCTAGTGCAGCTCATGGTAAATTACATGGTATCCGACATGGCGGGGTGGTATGCAAAATCAGATGTGGAAGAATATGTGGAAATTTCTCCAAATGCAGTCGCACAGCTGATGCAGATGGTTGCGCGCAATGAAGTCTCTTCGCGTGGAGCAAAAGATATACTTGAGATTTTGCTTAATGAAAAGAGTGACGATCCTCAACGCATCGCTCGCGATAAGTCGCTTTTACAAACACAAGATGAAGATGCACTTGCTCGCATCGTAGACGCCGTACTGAAAGCGCATCCGCAACAAGTTGAAGAATTCAAAAATGGAAAAGAGTCCGTGGTTCAATTTCTTATAGGGCAAAGCATGAAAGAAGCAAAGGGGTCGGGTAATCCGGCGCGTTTCAAAGAGATATTACTTGCGATTTTGCGTACATAAACATCGTACATCTGATGGTTTGGTATATTGAAGTCTAACTTCAATCATAAACGGGATTAGGAGACATTTATTGCTATCAAAGAAAAAAAAGGGGGGGCGTACTGATAAACTCACTATCTGCATGTACATAACTGGTGGGGATAAGGAATTTTCTATGATGGTTTATACACTCACTATACACCTATGTAAGACGAGAGAGAATGTAGTATACTAAAACGCATGGACGAGCTTACTCTTAATGGTGAAAAATACATCTCTTCAAAACGAGCAGCAAAGATAACCGGCTACACGAAAGATTATGTTGGTCAGTTGTGCCGAGAAGGGAAAATCATTGCCCAGTTAGTCGGGCGTAATTGGTATGTATCGGAAGAATCAATGCATAAACACCGTTTTGAATTTGAAGATAAATCATCGCAAGTACCGGCAACACCAAAGCATCTTACACATTCAACAAGTACGGTACATCACACATTGCAGGACTCTGTTCATTATAGTTACGATGATGCAAATATCATACCATTACAAAAAAAAGAGCAGGTAGTAGCGCAAATACCAAAGATAGAAACACCACAAGAGGTTCAGCAAGAAGTACAATCACAAAAAAAATCTGACATGAAATCCGATGTGCTTTCTACAATGCAAAATGCATGGCAGGAGTGGTTTACTACAGCAACACATGCGATAACACGCCAAGATAATTCATATACGGAGCATTATGCTAAAGAGGCGGATGATAGCGTAGACGTGTCGGAAATACAATCGGAAGAGAATGGAGAAGCGGTTCATTTGCAAGATTATGCTGTGCAACCAGTATCAGTACATAAAATGTCCCCCATTCATCTCACACATGAAAACAGAGCAATAAAAGAGAGTATGGATACCGATACCGAGCCCAAAAAGTACTTTAGCCATAAGATAAGCAAGGTTGCGCACATGGTAAACATATTTTCTATGCTTCTCGCACTGGTATTTTTTGTTGTGGCGTTACTGAATATATTTTTAAGTACACATACTACCATAAATCAGTTACATTACATAACTGGGGTGTCTGTATACACGGCTAAATAAAAGAATATCTCGCCTCGTTTATACGAGTATTAGCATTGCATTACATTGTTGACGGATAAAACAAGTATCAATTTGATCATCACACGATATTTGGACATTCTGTCCAAATATCGTGTGATGAAAGTGTTACAAGGCGCGTGAAGTGATGTGGTACAGAGTGTTTAGTTTGTTCATTTCATGTAGTAATTATTTATCCACAATACATAGCACATTTGGACCCTTTCTTATTGTGCGTTTTAGATTTATTATAAAGATAATCATGACACCCACATTTTTTAGAAATAAGTTTATATTTCTTGGCGTATTGTTTGTGATGTTACTGTCATCCGGAGTGCTTATTTCGCGGTTTGGTATAAGTGGCAATTCTCTTTCCGCTTCCGCTGTTGCACAACCGAATGTGCGTGTACAGCATCAAGTTCTTGCAACGACAGATGATCCATTCAGTTCTGCTTATCTTGCTCTTGGCAATACAATCATAGGGGCTACAAATGCATCACTGCGTGGATATGTTATCGGAATACATATGTGGGTGAATACCATGTCACGCATTGAAAACGTGAGCACACACGCAGTTCTTGCGGTCGGTATATCATTTGAGAAAGTGGTTGGAGAAACCGCAGCTGCTGTTCCTGTTATTTATCTTAAGGGTATTTATGCGATTGGAAACGGTATGGCATATCTGAGTATTAAAAATGTCACAGTAAACTCATTGGCAAGCGTAGAATTGAGTAAGCTTTT
>DRJB01000003.1 GCA_011052355.1 Candidatus Kaiserbacteria bacterium | reverse complement strand
GAAGAAATAACAAAAATGGGTCAAAAGTTTTATGTTGAAGAACTGAAGGCGGATCTTGAGCAAAATCATATGGGAGAATATGCGGTTATTGATGTCGCAGAGAAAAAATATAAAGTAGATCCCGATAGGTTGGTCGCAGTGGAAAAAGCAAGAAAAGAATATGGGGAGAAATTATTTTACATAGTACAGGTTGGTAGCGATGAAATATCATCGGTTAATTACGCTGAAAAGGAATATGCTTGGAACATTTGATAACGACCAACCGAAGATTGAGATTGAGGTTATGGGAGCGACAGGGCCAAATAAAATAGAGGCGCTGATTGACTCAGGTTTTAATGGGTACCTCACCCTTCCTTATGTACTAGCTTTCCCACTCGGTTTAATTCTGATAGGTATACAGTCAAGCACATTAGCTGATGGAAAATCATCTCCACATTTTATTTGTATTGGAAGAATATGTGTTGATGGGAAGTGTGTAGATACGACAATTGATATACAACCTGCGGGGACAGTTTTAATTGGAACCAAATTATTGAAAGAGCTAAAGAAAACCTTTGTGCTTGACTGTGCAAAAGGAAAAGTGGAAATAACTGAAGCAAAAAATAACAAATCTGATTCCGGTTCCAAAGTAAAGAAACACAAGCGGTAAGGAGCAAAGTGGGAAAGTCTAACTCTCCCAGGATGGGAGAGTTAGACTTTCCCACTTTGTGTATGTTATGCTTTTTATAAATAATAATGTATGCGAATAGACAATTTTAGTATTGATTCTGTGATGCATGTTACTCAGCGCGGTGCACGCGGTTTGGATATTGTTCGTGACAATAATGATCGTACACGCTTTATGCAGTCGTTATTGTATCTGAACGATACGCACACAGACCCGTACTGGCATCGCACAGTAGCGAAACTTCCAAATCTCGCTCGTCCTTCACACTGGCCCGAGCGTGAGCCGTTGGTGCGTATCTTTGCATGGACGCTTCTTCCAAATCATTTTCATATCTTGTTGCAAGAGCTCACCGAAGGGGGTACGGCGAAATTTATGCAGCGCCTTGGGGGAAGTATGTCTGTGTGCTTTAACGCAAAATATAGTGAGAAAGGGAGCTTATTCCAGGGCTCGTATCATGCACGCGCTGTTATTCAGGACGAGCATCATCGCTATCTTGCGTTCTATATTTTAGTAAAAAATGTTTTGGAAATGTATTCCGGCGGTCTTTCTGCTGCCACGAATAATTTTGACAAAGCATGGGAATGGGCGAAACAATATCCATATTCAAGTCTTCGCAGTACGGCTTCCGGCGTGGCATCGCCCATTGTTGATGACCCGGACGAGCTTGTGAAATCAATCATTGGCACGGGCGATGCCTATAAAAAAGAGGCGAGGGAATTACTCAGTGCTCACCTAGAGGCTCACGGAAATGATTTCAAAGATATAATGCTTGAGTCGTAAAGTGGGAAAGTCTAACTCTCCCACTAGTGGGAGAGTTAGACTTTCCCACTTTCTCGCTGGACCACTTACCCACTTGTTTTTTCAAGTTTCGCCACCGCAAAGGACGTGCTAGTATAAAGATGTTAATAGTTAAATTAATTATAAGGAGACAGCGCCCCGGTGCTTAGTGTACATTCTGAACCGGAAACAATCCCCGCAAATAAAAATATGAAAAAAAGAAATTTTTGGAAAGCGCTTTATACCAAACTCGGATTGGATCGCCTCAACTATCTGTTGCCGGCACACGCACAGTCATTACCCTACATGCTTGGTGGCCTGACGTTTACCACGTTTATGATTCTTTTTGCCAGCGGTATTTATCTGGCGCAGTTTTACAACCCAAACCAACTCTCCTCTTATCAGAGTGTCATGTATCTGATAACAAGTGCGCCGTTTGGTAATTTCGTACGCAGTGTGCACTACTGGGCATCAAATGCGGTATTTGTACTTATTATTGCGCACATGACACGCGTCTTTATCAGTGGCAGTTACAAACGTCCACGTGAATTTACCTGGTTATTAGGTTTAGCTCTGTTTGTATTGACAGTGCTCTTTTTGTTCATGGGTACGATACTTGCTCTTGGTCAAGAAGGTATTGAGGCGCTGGAACACAGCAGTGAAATTGGCGTTATTCTCGGGCCGTTGGGGCTCTGGTTTACGTCCGGATTTAGTGCGAGCTTACCACTTGTCGGTCGCATATATGTTGAGCACATGGTCATACTTCCGCTTGCATTTGTTGCTATTGTGATAGTGCATTTTTATCTTATGCATGTACATAATTTATCGCCCAAAGTAGATAAAGATGCGGAAGTCGGATATGCGAATAATGAAGATACCGTACCGTTTATTGACCATGTAAAAAGATTGGCAGGGTGGTCATTTATACTCATCGCCATTATCGCCGTACTGGCTCTTCTTTTCCCGGAAGCGCTCGGTCACGCGGGCGCCGCGGGCGTACCGCTTCACGAAGTGAAACCGCGGTGGATGTTCTTGTGGTTGTTTGGGATGGAAGATGTCTTTGGTATCAAAGCGCTTGTGTGGGCTCCGTTTGTGTTGCTTACTCTCTTGGCAATCGTTCCCTTCATTGACAGGTCCAAGTATCTTTCATGGAGACGACGCCCTTGGATGATGGTATATGCGGGAGTAATTACACTGATCATTATTGCATTTTCTTTGCAGGCGGTATTTGCTTCATCCACAATGAAGCGTCCGCCCACGGCGATGCGACTTCCGTTTTATGAGCAATTTCTTCCCGGGAAAATCGCATATGCACACGATTTGGTTTTTCTTTCTTTCACACCAACAACGGTTAGCCCGGGTGGCACAGTGGCATTAAAGGGTGATGGGTTACATAAACCGGGTGTGTATAATTTATATCTTGATGGTCCGCAACAAAAAATTTCCATTGGCTCTGCGATAGTGCCGGTTGGAAATGATGGATTCACCATGAATGTAATTATTCCGCTAAATGTTTCCGGAGATATGTATACTCTTGAAGCTCAAAATGTTAAACAACACGTTACCTATTACGCACCACTTCAGCTTGCCGTAGAACCGATATCAATGCCTGTCAAAGCACGCTATCCAAACGCTACGCAATACCCAATTCCAAGTTCTGAAATTCCGTGGATAGTCGGCTCCATTGTGATATCGCTTGGCATAGGAATAGGTTTGTTACTTATTAAAGATCGTCGTTCAACACAAAGAATTCCACTACAATAATTCTTCACTTTATGTCACACACTACGCGCGACCCTTCCGGGTCGCGCGTAGTGTGTTGAGTATATATACTCCCATTTTTTATTATCTCCACGCACGAGGTGCCCATAACCATTTCATATGCATTATTTTTTCTATCATGTCGGGGAATCGTCTATGTGAGTAGTAATGTGCGGTTGAAATCGCAATCTCCTTTGCGGTAGCCGGAACAATAAGCGCTCCCAATTGTTTTAAAAAGATGTCACTGCGCTTTTCAAAACCAATCTCACTTAGATGAAAAAAAGGATACGCTTCCGGAGCATATTCGTAATGCCCGTGCACCGCACCATCGGCAAACACACGCAGATGATATTGATGTTTGAAACCGTCTGTAATACGCAAGCCCACAAGCTCATCACTGTCTCGCAACGCTATGAAATGATTGCCGTATCCACGTTTAACAAGCTCGTGTATAAAATTCTCCACGGAGATGTCAGTAGCAATGTATCCCAACAGAAAGAGCTGGCGACCGCTGTGCGGAATAATTCTAAGTGTTGTAAAAATATCACGAACGTACGGATAAAGAGGAGTAATTGCACGCCAAAATATATATTTTGTGCGATCCAAAGACGATTGCGGATACACCATTTTTGAATGTGGTACACATTTTGCCAACGCCCGCCGAGTTTTGTGTAAAGATTGTTGCACGGTGATAGTCTGTATATATATTAT
>DRJB01000002.1 GCA_011052355.1 Candidatus Kaiserbacteria bacterium | reverse complement strand
GCGTGTTGATGACACACTTATTACACTTACTGACGGATCTATAAAAATCGTAGGTTTTTATAGATTTCGCAAAGACAGGTTTGAGAAACTTTCTTAATATATGGACTTTCAATATTTTGATTCGCACTGCCATGTGCAAGGAAGTGAATATGATACCGACAGAGATGATTTACTAACAGCACTTGCGAAAAGTAAAATAGGTATGACAGTCGTTGGGGTTGATCGTGAAGCGTCTCAGAGTGCGGTGGCGCTCGCTGAAAAACACGAAAATATTTTTGCCGCGGTTGGACAACATCCAACTGATACCAATGAGCCATTTGTTATGAGCGCTTTTGAAATACTTGCGAAAAATCCGCGCACCGTTGCCATCGGAGAGTGTGGTCTTGATTATTTTCGCGCAGACAATCATGACACAGCGCGTGCTACGCAAATACCACTGCTTGAATCGCAGATAGCACTCGCCGTGTCCGTAAATAAACCTCTCATGATACATGCGCGACCATCCAAAGGAACGATGGATGCATATAGTGAAATTATAGATGTGTTGAAAAGCGCCAAGCGCGAACATGGGGATATGCTTATCGGCAACATTCATTTTTTTGTGGGAGGTATTGAAGAAGCGCGAGCATTCCTTGAGATGGGTTTTACAATTTCCTATACCGCTGTCATCACTTTTGCCAACGACTATGACGAAACGATACGATACACGCCATTGCGTTCAATTCTCTCAGAGACGGATTCTCCATATGTGTCGCCAGCTCCAAATCGTGGGAAAAGAAACTCACCATTTGCGGTTGTGGATGTAGTACAAGCAATCGCGCGCATACGAGGCGAAAATGAAGAAACGATTAGACAAGCAATGATTGAAAACGCCACACGAGTATTTGGTCTCGGGGAGCTCGCCTAACCCCCACCCTTGAAAGTCAGCCCTCAATCCTGATTTTCAAGCAAGTCCTCAGCTTGTGGAAGTCCAACTTCCACCACTTTAAAAACTTTTCTACCGCCTGATTTTATTCGTTTCAATTTGCGACTCAAAAACAAATCCGGCAGAGGGGTTGCATAGTTTTTAATTTTGTGCCATAGTCTTCTTCAGAAGAGTGCCTCAATGGAGGTGCTCAAAAAGGAGTATATTATATGGCGATGTATAACTTGTCGTTTCCTGGTTGGGATGTTGTTTTTGTTTCGATAATAGTGTTTGCGGCTCTAACGGTTGCTATTTTCCATCTCACGGGGCATTTCTCCCATAGAGATGGAGGAGGAGAAATTGCCAAGGTACTCTTCTTTTTGGGTTCTTTAGCGATAGTAACCCTTATTATTATTTCTGTTGGGTGGGGTTATCAGTTTGGCAAGGGGTCAGTTGTGGCTACTCCTCTGCCATATGCCCAGCAGCTCAATACTTTTGCTGGAGGGGAAGACAATGATTATATAGTCATCGCCGAGAGTCGGAGTGGAAAGGACAGAATTCTCTTCCTCCGAAGTGGTGATGGAGTTTTTCACACCATTCGTGTAAAGGGGAAGCTTCCACCGACGCACTTCAGGTTGGTGAATGAAAAGCCGGTTTCGGTCACAACCGTAGCCGGCAAATGACAAAAGAACAAAAAAAATACCGGCCACACTGAAAAGGATTTCAGTGTGGCCTTGCTTTTTATCGCTTTAGATGACTGGGATATGGGGATTATGGAATACTCCGTTATAAAAATAGGAGGAAAGCAGTATGTCGTCGCCCAGGGCGATGTGGTGAGTGTGGAAAAACTCTCTGGTGAGCAAAAGACGGGCGACAAGATTGTTTTCAGCGAAGTGCTGTTGGTAGATAATGGTTTGGACACGACTATCGGTACGCCAACGATTAAAGGTGCAGCGGTGAAGGGCGCTGTTGTTGAGATTATCCGTGCAAAGAAAATTGATGTGGTGAAATACAAAGCCAAGAGCCGCTATTTGAAACGCCGAGGTCATCGCCAGCCATTTACCAAAGTACGCATTGATTCAATCGCATAATTTTTTACAGGTGTTTAACAGATTTTTATTTTTTAGGTCGCAATATAAAAAAACCGCCACGCAAAGCGTGGCGGTGGTGAGCGAGTGTTTTTACGCAACCATCTCGTCGCGCGAGATCTTGCTGGCAAGCTCTCGCGCGACATTCTTGTAAAAATCACAGCGCGCCTGACCCCTTTGTTCCCCCCGCTTCTCTTGGACCAAGTATCGCCACTATGGTAGATACTATCTTCATTCACAGCGCAGGACTGCCATTGGGTGGTGGACGCGTACAATTTTTTGCCAGATACAGATAAGTGTGCTACATTAATTTTGGACAGAGAAGTGTGCGTCCATGGTGCGCGCACAGGTTGGTTTCGCGGAACAGGAGATGCGAAAATGAATATTGACTGGGGGCGATTTATTGATGTGATGATTATCGGAGAGTGGCTCGTATTTCTGCAAGCTCTTTTCTCCTTCTGGGATGGATTTTTTTCGGCAACACAGATGTCTCGGAAAGGGCATCATGGATATTCATTCCTCCAACACGGAGGAATGTGGTGTGATGTTATTATTATCACGCCACTTGTGGCATATTTGGTGGGGAAGTATCAGTTTGCATATCTTTCTCCGCTGAGCATTACGATTGCCATAGTGGCGCTGGTGGTGTGGACGGCGCTCGCTGTTTTTGTCTTTACTCCGGCGGGGAAAATTATGCCAGAGGCACATACTCATGACGGGTATGTGACGGAGGCGGGATGGATTCTGGTAGTGTATGCCACATTGGCATCATGGGTGATTGTCATGTGGTACGTGTCGGGGCTTGAAACTCCACCAATCTCCGAGAATGATGTCGCCATCGTATCGTTTGTATTAATTCCATGGGCGATACTCAGTGTAATAAAAATCTCGCCAATATGGAAATTAAATTATTGTTCCACCACACAAACTGCGGTAAAGATTATCGGTATTGCCGTTCTCGCGTGGTGGCGATTGTGGTGATGTCAAAGGGTCGGACTTGCACGGATGCAAGCCCGACTTATTTATTTATATAAGAACGGCAAAAGCCGGGCATTGGATGCTCGGCTTTTGCCGGGGCTGAAGTGTCATCTGTGATATTTTTTGACAGATATACACAAACGCGCTATCTTAATTTCGGACAGAGAAGTGCGCGCCCATGGTGCGCGCACGGGTTGGTTTCGCGGAACAGGAGATGCGAAAATGGAAATTAACTGGACATGGTTTATTGCTGTGATGATTGTCGGAGAGGGGCTCTTATTTTTGCAAGCTCTTCTCTCATTTCAGGATGGATTTTTTTCTGCAAACCAAATGTACAGACTGGAGGAATGGCACGTGACGAGTAGTGGAACTATATACTCTCTACCATCGCGAGATCATTTGCGGGGATATTCTTTCCTCCAACACGGGGGAATGTGGTTTGATGTTATTGTTATCACGCCACTTGTGGCATATTTGGTGGGGAAGTATAGGTTTGAATATATTTCTATGCAAAGCATAGAAATTGCGGTTGTGTCGTTGGTGGTGTGGACGTCGCTCGCTGTTTTTGTCTTTACTCCGGCGGGGAAAATTATGCCGGAGGCACATACTCATGACGGGCACGTGACGGAGGCGGGATGGATTCTTGTGGTGTATGCCACATTGGCATCATGGGTGATTGCCATGGTGTACATCAAAAATTTGGCGGTGCCTGCGGTGTCTAAGACAGATATCGCAACTGTGTCGGGGTTGCTGGTTCCGTGGGCAATCACCGGCGTGATGAAGTTCACGCCGAAATGGAAGTTCACTTTTCCCGTCGCTGTGCAGACTGCAGCGATGATTGCGGGCGTTGCCATCTTGGCGTGGTGGCGATTGTGGTGATGCCAAGGGGTCGGACTTGCACGGATGCAAGCCCGACCTATTTATTTATATAAGAACGGCAAAAGCCGGGCATTTGCGCGTGATAATAAAACATGCTACTATTTGAAAAGCATGGTACAAATGACAAAAAATACAGCAAAAGAAACCCCAAATGAAGAAAGTGATTCAGACCACCTTGAATTGCGAGTATATGAGCTTGGTTTTCATATTGATCCCGATCTTCCAAAACAAAAAATAAAAGAGCTTTTTCAGAGCATCAAAAACAACATTGCCGATGCGGGAACTGTTATTACCATAGGGGAACCGCACCGATTGCGCCTCGCCTATACCATTTCCCGTATGGAGCGCACCGGTAGACATGATTTTTCTTCCGCATTTTTTGGATGGGTGGTGTATCAGTCCGATGGGGAAGCACATGCACGAATTATAGATATGATAAAAGAGCACAATGATGTATTTAGATATATTGATGTGCGCACTACCAAAGAGGCGGCAGAGCATGCGGCAATACAGTATGAGGAATGGTACCGTCATACACAGAAACAAGATATGCAAGAGGAAGAAAAAACAGAAGAAGTACACGTACGTGTACAAGAATCAAAAGAAAAGCTTGATGTCGCCATTGAAAATGCAATTTTGTAGAGTATAATAAAAATATGTATATCAATAAGGCGACTATTTATGGAAATCTTACTCGCGATCCGGAAATTCGCGCGCTCCCTTCAGGACAACAAGTAGTAACGTTTAGTGTTGCGACCAATCGTACCTATAAAAATAAAGAAGGGCAAAAACAAGATGCGAGCGAATTTCATAATGTAGTTGCATTCGGTCGGCTTGCTGAGGTTATCGGGCAATACATGAAAAAAGGACGCCCGATTTATATAGAAGGGCGCCTGCAAACCCGTTCATGGGAAACAGATGGGCATAAAAACTATCGCACCGAAATTGTTGCAGATACTTTCCAGTTCGGTGCAGATGGCGGGCGCGCAAATGCGTCCGGACAATCGGCGCAGAGTGCGCAGAGTGCGCAAAGTGCACAGAGCACACAAAGTGATTCGGTTGAGAATTCATCTTCAGAAACGATTGAGTATCCCGATGAAGACATTAAGCCGGAAGATATTCCTTTTTAATAATACAAATATATACCTATGGCACATCAGGCACAACGAGAAGAAATAGAGCACAAGAAATTTGTTGACTATAAAGACACGACATATTTATCGCAATTCACCGATCCGCATGCAAGAATATTGCCTCATCGTCGCACAGGAATTGCAGCAGCACGCCAGCGTGAAATTGCTCTTGCAATAAAGCGCTCCAGATATATGGCACTATTGCCGTATATCGCTTCGTAGCGTCAGATTTCTCAAAATAAAAGACCCCCCGACTCAAACTAATTGCCGGGGGTAAAAATGGAGGGTGGGAAGTCCTCCGGGGATCTGTTTGCAATATAGCAGAGGTGCTACTTTTTTGCAAATCGGGCGGAAATAATACCGGCAAGGAAGTTTCACTTCCTTGCCGGTGTCTTCTTGGTGTAAGTTGAACATCCAATGTCCTTTTTATTCAAAAATACATAATATTTTTGAATAAAAAGAGACCTCGCGGGCGCGAGGTCAAAATGGGGGGTACAATTGTTTTTCTTGGGGGGGGGTCGTTGTTTCCGTGTGTAATAATAACAAGAAGTTAATTTTTTACAAGTCGTGCGGAAACAAGATAGGCGTAAGTGAGGAAGTGAAACTTCCTCACTTACGCCTATGATACATGGGTGTCCGCATTACACACTATAGGTAAACTCGCTTATTTATTGCACAATACCTCACCTCCGGTAAAAGTCGGACATTCAATATCCGACTTTTACCGGAGGGGTATTCACTGTATGGAAATAAAAAAGACCCTACAATGAGGGTCTCAGTAAGGGGGCTCCTCATGGACGGAGGGATGTTCTTCCTTCGCCCATGAAAAGACCCTTTTTGAAATCTAAACATCCATATACAGTATAGCAAAAGGTTACTTTTTTGCAACCCTTTCCACATACTCTCCCGTGTCAGTGTTGACGCGAACAATATCCCCTGCATTTACAAAAAGTGGTACATTTATGTTTGCCCCGGAAGAAAGAGTTACTTGTTTGGTGCCCCCAGTCGCGGTATTCCCCTTTATTGCCGGCGGGGCTTCAGTTACGGAAATCTCAACCTTTGCAGGTAAACTAATTGAAATCGGTTTCTCATCATAAAACAAAGCGGTAATAGGTGCGTTTTGTTCAAGCCACCGCACACTGTCATGCACGAGGCCTTCCGGGAAAGAGAAGCGGTTTTTCTTGTCGGTGCTTTCCGTAAACCATGATTCTCCATGATTGGTATAAAGGTATATGGCGTCTTTTTGCTCAATTTCCGCCTCCGGCGCAGATTCATTTTGATGAAATGAGTTTTCTATCACTCTGCCGGATACCAGATGTCGTAATTTTGTTTGGTTAACCGGCTTTCGCATTTGCATACGAAAAACTCTTGAGGAGAGAACTTTATAGGGATCACCATTAAATACAATAATTTTCTTTTGCGTTATTTCGTTATAGGAAAGAATTGCCATAGTAACTTTTTTATGGATATATAGTTATAATAGATGCCGACTGTGGCGTACTATGGCATTATGATAACACAAAGCATGAGCATTTCAAATTCACGACGATACGCGATGAAGCTTTCCGATGAAGAAGTGCTTCGGCTTTCCGTACGTCATCCCGACATGTTTGCTATCTTGGTTGAACGATATGAAAAACCCTTTTATCGTCGTGCTCGCGCAGTGATAAAAGTACATGAAGATGCACAAGAGATTGTGCAAGATACTTTTACGCGGATATATCTTTTTACCAACAAATACAAGCAACAAGAAGGCGCGCGCTTCTCATCGTGGGCGTATACCATCCTCAATAGAGTTGCGTTTACACACTATCAAAAACTTAAACGCATCAACAGCGCCATAGCTCCCCTGACGGTTGAACACTATGAGGCACTTCCGGATAGCGCAGAAAATACGTTTGCCACTCTTACCGTGCGCGATGAAGTGCTCCGCACACTCGCGCAACTTCCTGAAACCGCCGCAAGAGTATTGCGACTCCAGTTTTTGGAAGGGTACACGCAAAAAGAAATGGCGCGCAAAGAGGGAACAACCGTTTCGGCAATTAAAACGCGAGTGCACCGAGCGAAGAAAATGTTTATGAAAACTTTTAAATAATATATTTATCATGCCTTCACCAATTCATAAAATTGTTATGCGTCGCATATATATCATATATGTGCTTGGGCTTGTCATAAACACCACTGCGCTTTCGGTGCTCGTTGTCGTAGTTGCGCTTGGTGCGGTAACACATGTGGTGCATGTGGGAAACGTACTGGCAAACATGCCACGCCTCACCAGCGGTGTCGCACCTGAACATTTTTTGGTTTCCGCATTTGAGCACACCAAGTTTATAACGCAGGTGGCGGTTGTGTCATTGCTCGGAGCTGTCAGTTATTTCATGTACAGCGCTGTTTCAGCTTTCCGTGCGATGCGTTTTACAAGGACTGTGTAATTAAACCTAAGCTAAGCAGGCGCGCCCGGGCAAGGGCGCGCCTGACCGACACCGTAAGCAACATCTTAAGCCCCCGGGGTCCACCTCACTATACCGCATCAAGTTTCCCACGGATTTGCTTGAGCAAATCCGTGGCGATTTTCGGGTTTTCGCGCAAGAACGTTCGCGAGGCATCATACCCGCGCCCAAGAGGTACTTCACCAAAGCGATAGCTTGCGCCGGACTTGCTTATAATGTCGTACTTTTCGCCAAGCGCCAGAAGCTCTCCTTCGCGACTGATGCCCTCATTATAAAGCAAGTCAAACTCGGTGGTCTTAAAAGGCGCCGCAACTTTATTTTTCACCACTTTTACCCTCACACGCCCTCCAACAACCTCCTCACCTTTTTTAATTTGCGCGATACGGCGAATATCAAGACGTACGCTTGTGTAAAACTTTAATGCCTTTCCGCCCGGAGTGGTCTCTGGATTGCCGAACATCACGCCGATTTGCATACGTATCTGATTGATAAAAATCACGATGGTTTTACTCTTTGCCGTAATGGCGGTGAGTTTGCGCAACGCTTGACTCATCAAGCGTGCTTGCTTGCCCACATGTGTGGCACCCATGTCGCCCTCTATTTCATCTCTTGGAGTAAGTGCCGCAACAGAATCAATCACAATAGTGTCCACGTTTCCACTGCGCACAAGAGATTCCACAATTTCAAGCGCCTGCTCGCCTGTGTCTGGTTGCGAGATAAGCAGTTCGTTCAATTTCACTCCGAGCCGGCGCGCATATTCCGGGTCAAGCGCGTGTTCCGCATCTACGAATGCGCAAATGCCACCTTTCTTTTGCGCTTCGGCGATGGAGTGAAGCGCCAAAGTCGTTTTCCCTGAAGACTCCGGTCCGAATATCTCAATAATTCTTCCTCGCGGAAGCCCGCCGACTCCAAGCGCATTGTCCAACCCGATAGAGCCGGTTGAGATAAACGGTATCGCCGATGGCTTTCTGGATCCATAGGTCATAATTGCCTCATCGCCGAACTTCATACGAATTTCCTTCAGTGCAAGTTCTATCGCGCTATTTTTTTCTTCAGTATTTTCCGCTGGCGGGGTGGTATTTTTCAGCACCTTTGGTTTTGTTTTTTTAAATGGCATACATTTATTATATACAGACGAGCTGTTGTTTTTATTTAGAAATAATATCTCGTGTTTTTGTAACGGAGCGTCCGAATCGGTCGGTAACCGTTACTTGCAGTATATCCTCTCCTCGTGCAAATACGAATACCCGTTTAAAGGAACCGTCTTCATTTGGAAGTATCGCAAGCCCGTTTACCGAAAGCGCATTTATGCGCGCCACGTTACCGGAAACGGTTACAAAACCGTTTCCGGTAACCGCCCCCTGTGCGGGGGATATCAAAGAGAGCCCCGGACCCTCCATTAATGTGCGTCCTTCCCAAAAACCGTACGCAATCGCAGAAACAATAACGATAAAAAATACTGTTTTGAATAATGAGAATGTCATAGGTCATCCTCTTCATCCCCCACATCATCTCCGGAGATGCTATCGTTAATGTCCGAAATGTCCGAGCTTTGTTGCGTCTGCGCCAATATCTGCCGTGGGCGCGAACCATCCGCCTCCCCGATAATCCCTTTTTCCTCAAGTATGTCCATAAGACGTGCTGCGCGCGAATAGCCGATACGCAATTTGCGTTGCAGATATGAGGTAGATGCGCGCCCCGCTTCCTCCACCGCGGTCTTTGCTTCACCATAAAGCTCGTCATCCGCATCATCATCAGCGCCCGCAAGAAGTATCGCGTCATTTGGTTCGGCGGAACCATTTCCATTTTCAGAGAGCTCAAGAGAAACCAAATCGCCGGAATTATGTTTTTTAATGTATTGCACAGTTTTCTTCACTTCTGTTTCGCTGATGTATGCCATTTGAATACGTACCGGCTTTTGCATATCTGCGGAAAGATACAGCATATCGCCGGAGCCAAGCAACATTTCAGCACCAGAGCTATCAAGAATGGTACGCGAATCAATTTGCGAGGCAACTTGAAGTGCCATGCGTGTCGGTATGTTTGCTTTGATAAGTCCGGTGATGACATTAACCGACGGTCGTTGCGTGGAAAGAATAAGGTGAATGCCAATGGCACGGCTCATCTGCGCAAGGCGCACAACCAATGCCTCAAGTTCTCTGGGATAACTTTGCATGATGTCTGCGAGCTCATCAATGACAATCACAATGTACGGCATCGCCTCGGGCATCTCTGTGCGACTGTCTTCCGGTACCCCTTTTCGCTTTTCTTCCCCATATCGTTTGCGCGCCGGCTCAAGAACTGTTTGATGATATGATTCTACATCGCGCACATGTTCGGACTCCAATATATTATATCGTCGCTCCATTTCTTTTGCCGCCCACTTCAGTGCGGTGATTGTTTTCTTTGCATCGGTAATGACGGGAGTGAGCAAATGGGGAATACCATTGTAGAGAGTGAGCTCCACGCGCTTGGGGTCAACCATGATGAAGCGCAATTGGTTTGGACCGTTTCGGTAGAGCAAGGAAGTTACAATAGCATGAATTGCCACCGACTTTCCGGAACCGGTAGCTCCGGCGACAAGTACGTGCGGGGCCTTTACCAAGTTTATATAATGCTCCGCGCCCGCGATGTCGCGTCCAAGCGCTACCAAAAGTGAATTTTTACTTTCTTGCCAGCGTCGTGTCATAAGCAAACCGCAAAGCCCGACAGTCGCTTTCAGAGTGTTCGGCACCTCAATGCCCACCAGTGATTTCCCCGGAATTGGTGCCTCAATGCGCACTGGATGCGCGGCAAGCGCCAGCTCTAAATTATTTTGCAATGAAATGATTTTTGAAAGTCGCACGCCTTCTGCCGGCTTAAATGCGTAGCGCGTAACGGTCGGTCCCACAGACACCTCATCCATCTCAACCGAGATGCCAAAATTTTGGAAAGTGCGTTTTATGATATTCGCGTTCGCTTTAATATCTCCGACCCCGGGCTTTCCTTTATCATTCTCAAGCAGGTGTATGTCCGGCGGATTATATGTTGCGTCAAAATTAACAATCGCGTTCGCCGAGCTTCCGTCGGCGTGAATGAGTGAGTTTTGGTCAAACCTGTTTATAGTTGGCTCATGTTCCGCAGGGAGTTCTTTCGGGTGTTCCTCTTCCTCATCATCTTCCTCTTCGTATTCCGTTTCTTCATTTTCTTCATCCGTTCCTTCATCCAAATCTTTTTCTTCCTCTTCGTATTCTCGCCCTTCGTGAGGATATTTTATTTTTGCGCGTGTTGTGCCATACACAAACGAGAAAAAAGTAAACACACGCGTAAACAGTATTTCAATATCAATGACCGCCGCAAGTGCAATGAGTACCAGTGCGAGCAAAAGAATGAGCGTTCCCCAAAAGCCAAAAAACATTTCAAGAGATTTTCCCACAAAGGTGCCGAAATTTCCGCCCCACGATGACGAAGAAAACAGTCCGGCAAAAGAAAGCATTGCCGCAAGAAGCAAGGTGGAACCTCCGGCAATAATCGGAGTGATAACCGGTTTTTTGAAACCCGCATATATGCCAAGCAGGATAATGGCAAACGGCAATATAAATGCGCCGAGCCCGATGGCGCTATAGGAAGCGATGAAAGCCGCTGAGCCGATTGGTCCCGAAGCTCCTATGGCGCCAAGGAAAAGCACCACGCCCGATGCAATAAGCACAACAGCAGACACCCAATTGATTGCGTCTTCATAGTCTCTGATTGTGCGAGCTTTTTTACTCTTTTTTTTACGCGCCATAATATATCATTTATATGTATTTTACCACCGTTGTGCCCGGTTGCGCCACTTTTTCTTGGTTATTTAGCCGGCATCGGGTATTTCTTAAATCTCGCATGTGGCAACACCTTGCATAAACCCTCTCAAGGACATACAATAATAGACACGCACGTATGAAATATCTTTATGAACTATAAAAGACAACATAAAGGACAACAAGACCACACACTTGCCCGGCATTCCGATTTTAATGATTTTGTTCTAGATAAAGATATATTTTCAAGCATATTTGATAAGGACATACGGCGAGTGTTTATTTATAAAAAAGCGGAGCGTCTTGCAAAAGCGATACACCTCATCGCTCCGGCATTTCATAATGCCCCGGCATTGCGTGACCGCGCGGACACAATTGCAATGGGTATAATTGACACGGCAATCCTTTTTTCCACCTCTTCCAAAGAGGCGCTTGCAAGAGAGCTTCTGGCTCTTTCAAGTGTGCTATCAATAGCTCGCACAAGCGGCATGCTTTCGGTCATGAATGCGGAACTCATAGAGCGCGAAGCGCACATGCTTTTACAAGAAATCGCCACATATGAAGAGCCGAACATTTCTTTGGAAGAGGTGCAATCTTTTGCGCAGTTGGTGAAGAAGTCGTCTTCTGTAAAAGCGACGCACGTGGCAGTCGGTGGCGGTGCCGTGCGTGCGAGCACGCACGGCACCGCCAAAACCCCCCCTAAAGGACATCGTAATGCAAATGTAAAGGACAGCAGAAAAGAAGCAATACTTTCAATCATAAGGGCTAAAGGACAGGTTTACATAAAGGACATATCAACTGCCATTCGCGACGTGAGTGAAAAAACAATTCAGCGGGAACTGGCAGACTTTGTTTCAAAAGGTGTGTTGACTCGTACCGGCGCGCGCCGATGGACGTCATATACACTGGCATAGCATACGATTTAACAGGCAACTTTGTAGTGAAAAAACAAGACACTCCGGGTCGCTGAGCCAAGTCTTACCTTATTTTTGTCACTACAAAGTTGCCTGTTGCGCAACAGACGATTTAACAGGTAACTTTATAGTGATAAAAATGTCCTTTATATGTTTTGCCTGTCCCATTTTTTCAATATCTCCCCGATTGACCACGCCCCCACATTTTGCTACACTTTACGGCAGTGATGACGATGCTTGAGGCGCGCACACCGGAAATAATCAAGTAGGCCGATAGTACGGTTTATTTTTGTATTCTCGGCGTGGGGGCTCGTTATCCACATGTGTTCATCTTGTGGGGTTTTTATTTGTACTGCTTATCCGTTATACTATATATTAGTCCCGAACGGATGTGGGCGTAAGAGTTTCCGCGGGGGGTGGTCTTTAACAAAACAAAAGCGTATTGTATGCATCACTTTTCGTCGTCCACGAAAAAGCGTGCAATACATTTTATATAGCAACTTTAGACCGGTTGCAAAACATGTCTGAGCGGTCCGGTATATGTCAAAAATGGATGCACCGAATATGTCGCATCCTTATATGCATATTCCTGTAACACCGCGCGGTTTTTCTGTTACCGCACAAGACATGATTACCTTATCAACAGAGTCGGCAAGAAAAGAATATCTACCACGATTGCACGACAGTACGGATGGAAACCTTACCAGCTAGCTCATGGAAAACAGATCGATTCGTTTTCTGTGGGATTAGTGAATGGAAACATGACTAAATAAAACACGAACACAAAACACATTGCGCAAGCAATGTATTACCAATGTAAATAAATCTACGCATGCGCACCACATTACTACCTTTAACAATTATCGGTGTCGCATACGTGGTATAGAAAACTTAACAAAACATATGACTAATTCAGTAACTAATAATGTGGTTGTAAAAGTTGCAGCAGCGGTTGCGGGTCTCGCAATGATAGCTTCAATGGCGTTTGCATTTGCCCCTGCGGTAAAAGCGGAAACGACAGCACAGCTCCAAGCGCAGATCTCATCGCTTATGGCAACAATTCAATCACTCCAAGCACAGCTCAATACTGTGCAAGGAACTTCAGGTTCAACTTCAACAGGTACGGTAAGCAGTTCGTCATGTAACTTTACGATGAATCTCACGATTGGTAGTAAAGGAGCAGACGTAGTTTGCCTTCAGAATTATCTCACAGCGGGCGGTTACTTCACCTATGCAGGTGGATCAACCGGCTACTTCGGTCCGATCACTAGAAAGGCGGTCGCCGCATGGCAGGCAGCAAACGGTGTCGCTCCGGCAGTCGGTTACTTCGGTCCGATTTCTCGCGCAGAATACGCGAGCTTGACCGCCGCAGCCGCCGCCACAACCGCAACCACAGGTACCACGGGAACTACTGGCACAACTGGTAATACCACGGGCACAGTAGGAACAGTGGCAACCGGTAACGGCCTTCAGGTCGCACTTGCCGCCTCGTCACCAAACGGAACAGCAATTGTTGCCGGACAGGGGATTGCAAACTTGGCTGAATTCACTTTCACCAACCCAACATCTTCTGCCGTAGCGGTAAACAGCTTGTCATTTAAGCGCGTTGGTATTTCCAATGACACAACATTGGCAAATGTATACCTCTATAACGGAGTAACACCAATCACCGATTCAGCAGGTGTCACGAACTCACAGTTCTCGTTTAACAACTCAGCAGGAATCTTCACAGTTCCTGCCGGAGGCAGTTACACGATAGCGGTGCGTTCTGATATCGCAGCAAATACCGCAGGACAACAGCTCGGTGTAGAGCTCACCGCAGTCGGTCCCGCCACGCTTGATTCAAGCGTCTCGCTTCCGGTTGTTGGTGGCATACAGGCAGTAGCAGCTGGTACATTGGCAACGGTAGATTTCGCCGCCACGACACTGCCAGTAACAAACACGGCAGTAAATCCTGCCAGCGACTATGTCGTCTGGCAGAACAGTGTTTCAGTTTCCGTCAATCCGGTAAAGCTGGAATCACTAACCTTCACGAACCTCGGTTCAGTCAGTAGCAACGCCTTGCAAGACCTGCGTCTTTACGTAGATGGCACGCAAGTCGGAAACTCACTTACAAACCTCGGTACAAGCCGTAAAATAACGTTTAATCTTTCGGCAAGTCCGGTAACACTTTCAACGTCCAACCACATCATTAAAGTAGTTGCGAATGTGGTCAGCGGTTCCAGCCGAACGTTTAAATTGTCATTGCAACGTACGTCGTCTTCAATGTTTGTGGATACCGAACTTAATCAGCCGGTTGTCCCAACACTTAGTAACGCGACCTTCTCAGCGGTAAGTTCCGGTCTACAAACAATCTCGTCAGTTGGCGCCGGCACCGGTGTATCGGTCAATAAAGCACCGAACTCACCAAGTAATGATGTTCCGGTTGGAGCAACAAACGTAAAGATGGCATCCTTTAACCTGCTTGCATCAGGCGAGGCGGTAAAAGTGAATGACCTCTACGTATATGCGATAACCACAGGGCCAGGGACACCAGACGGTCTTGCCAATGGTAAGATTATGATAAACGGTGTGCAGGTTGGTTCAACCAAGAGCATTGGTGAAACAGCGACAAACGCCACTGACTTTAGCTTTGGCTCGTCACTGATTATCCCAGCAGGAAAGACGGTAACGATTGATATCGTCGCTGATGCCAAAACAGCAGCTTCAGTGAATATTCCTGATAATGGCACCATCAAAGTAAGTTTGAAGTATGTATCATCAAACGCGCAAGGTCAGTCATCACTTAATTCCACGGATGTTCCGGCAGCAAACACGGATGGCAATGGTTTGACGGTATCCGCCGCATCGCTTGGCGCCTCGTCATTCTCCGGTTATTCAGATCAGAGTATGCTTGCGGGCACGAACAGCGCGCTTCTTGGCTCGTTTGTTTTGTCAACGGGTTCAACCGAAGGGGTGAATGTTAATACTATCGCCCTTGATCTGGCTGGTTATGGAGGAGTAACGAACTTGGTGCTTAAAGATCACTCAACCGGAGCGCTAATTGGCTCTACAATCACGACACCATCGGCAACAGGTAACACATTCTCAACCAATTTCGTCATCCCTTCATCGGGGACCAAAGTGGTTGATGTCTATGGAGACATCTCGTCTTCGGCAACTGTTGCTATTGTTGCGACAGTTACCACCAGCACTTCGGGAACAGGGTTGGTCACCAATAATTCCGTATCAGTCACAGGGTCAGGAGCTGCGTTGCAAACCATTACGGTTGGCACTGGCTCTTTGAGCGTCGCGCGTGGGGCGAGCAATCCTTCCAACACGAATGTGATTGCCGGTTCTACTGGTATTCCGGTAGCGGATTATCAGTTTACCGCGCTGACTTCCTCGTACACGGTTCAGAAGCTTGAGCTCTCTGTACCGAACGCGAGTTCAGTAACCCATGTTGATCTTAGTTACCCAACTAAGACAGGCACTGGAACAGCAACGGCATATTTGATTGGTAGTAATGCGGTATTCTCAGGTCTTGATATGTATGTACCGCAAAACGGTACAGCTGACTTGAGCGTATCGGTTGGCACGCCAACCATTCAAAGTGGTGCAACATCTGGAGCAACGGTAACAACCACGCTTCTGACGGCCGGTTTCCAAGCAACTGATTCTGCAGGAAACCAAACCACGTCTATCACATCAGTGATCAGTGTCAACGGAGCGTATGGTAAAATGGTGGTGCGCAAGTCAATCTCGACATTTGCCGGTTTGAGTCTTTCCTCAACAGCAAATCCTGTCGGTCAAGACCTCTATAAGCTCACGATCACCGCGGACTCTGCGGGTCAGGTAAGCATTGACAAACTATCATTTAAGATTGCAACGACCTCTCTTACCGCAACAGTCTTTACGCTCAATGATGTAACGGGTGGTACACCCGTGGCGGTAGCAGCGTCGTCAACACCGGTTGTCAACAATAGTGGTGTTCTCCAGTTTGTACCAACCACGCCTATTGAAATCGGCGCGGGAAGTTCAAAGACCTTCACACTTAGCGCGGGAACCATTGCCGGTTGGACAACGGGTTCAAGTATCTCGGTGAATCTTGCTCAGGCAGATGCAACGACAGCAAATGCAATAGCGTCTACTATCACTGGCGTAACAGGCAACAATTATGCTTGGTCTGATGATTCAGCGGTACCGCACTCGCTCACTACAACTGATTGGACAAATGGTTACCTTCTTAAGGACATGATTGATGGAACATATAGTTACACTCATTCATAATCCCTCTCAGCTTTTGGGAAAGTCTAACTCTCCCAAAGTCTAAAAGTTCCTCGGGGTTTGGGAAAGTCTAACTCTCCCAAAGTTCCTCGGAACTTCCAGCTAGAAATTTGGTCTAGCAAAAGAAAACCCCCGCGCGGCTTCGCCGCGCGGGGGTTTTCTGTATCCACAAAAGGAGGAAGTCAGACTTCCTCCTTTCTGTATTTGTGTACTTCGCTGTTCTTCCACGCTGGATTTTCCTTAGGTAATGTAGTAGCGCATTCTTTGCAAAAAAAGACCGCGAGGGTATACTAAAATGTATGATAAATAATCTATCTTTAGAAGAAATAACAAAAATGGGTCAAAAGTTTTATGTTGAAGAACTGAAGGCGGATCTTGAGCAAAATCATATGGGAGAATATGCGGTTATTGATGT
>DRJB01000001.1 GCA_011052355.1 Candidatus Kaiserbacteria bacterium | reverse complement strand
GTGATGACAGCGAGAATTTTTTCCAAGCCAAGCTCTTTTGGGTTAAATGCCACTTTGGCTCTGCTGTTGGAAAAATCTATATCAACATCTTTAATGCCTGGAAGTCCTTTAATAGCTTTCTCTACAACTCCGGCACAATGCGGAGAGCTCATACCTATAACCTTCAAAGAAACTTCTTCATTATCTTCTGTGTGTTGTGTATTCCCGGTGGAGTTATTATCTTCAGATTCAACGCCCAACCTGTAGCCTGCCGTACCAACAGCTTCGGCAAGTTCTTTTGGTGAAACTACTTTCTCATCAAATTCAATTTGCGCGGATTCATTGGCAAAATTAACTGATGCTGATGACACACCTTTTGTTTTCATAAGCACCCCCTCTATGGTGCGCACACAACTTGCACAATGCATATCATATATTTTGTACGTTTCTTTTTTCATAATGGGTTTTGGTTATTTGATATCATATACCCCCTATGGGTATTCAATATATATCATCATACATGCTTCACACACGAAACGCAAACACATAAAGAATAGTTATGAACTCCGATTATTGTATATGGTGTGCTTCATAAGTAAAACAAACCCCCGAGCATCTTGCGAAGCTCGGGGGTTCCCATTGCCGTCCCTCATGGAAACATTGGGGACGGCGGGAGAGAAAAAGAACAATCACCACCCCTCCTGTAGCGCGGGGAGGTGAGGTCCCAGCGCCCTTGGCGAAAGTACGAATGTGTTGAAACCGCACCTCCACACATTTCATATGAAGGACAAAGGAGTTTTGCTACAGCATTTCTGCAACAACCGCTGCAACATTTGTTGCCAAGAAACCACAATGCGTGTGAAAGATCTAGCGGTTTCCAGCCCTCCTCCATACACATATTGCACAGAAACGGACGCAAGACCCTCTCAATTTCATAACTACGTACCGTGGGTGTTTCCGCAGTAACAATGCCTGTAGATATAGCGAAGCGTTGAACATGCACATCAACCGGGAAGGCATCTCCCGGTATTTGCATGAGTTTCAGCTCTCCATAGAAAAGTGCGAGCAGTGAAAGTATTTTTGGGCCGAACCCCGGAAGAAGACCTTTTTGGTTGCCTCTTCCGCCCTTACTAAACCTAAGAATGCCATTCACGCTTTCAAGTTTTTGGTAGATGGTGAGAGGGTCTCCTTCAAAGGACTCAAAGAGTGTTCGCGCCGAACGTTGCCAGTATTCGGCTGACTGCCTGGGAACACCTACCTTTTCTCTAGTGAGAGTCTTCAAAATTTCTGGAGATGACATTCCCAAGACTTCTTCAAAGTAGAGCCGGGGCTCTCTCTCCCACAGTCGTGCATGACTTTCATATACAACATTGCTCATCTCCCTCCTATCTGTCATCGTTGCAAAAAAGAGCCACCGACGATGCTCAACGTCTCCTCTTTCCACACCATACGGAAAGAATTTCTGTTGGGGAGCATTTTCTTCACGCGTAACGTGAGCAAAGAGCTGTTTTTGCTCTTTATACGCTCTGTTGAGAGAACCTAAAACATCTTTTGCCCTCGGTTTATTAAAGACAATTTGACTAGAATGGGATTTCGTTTTTTTCACGATACCTCCTTTCAAGGAACAACACAAATGTTGACGCCCCCTTGGCATGAACCAATGGTTGTTTAATAGGTCGGTGGCACCATAGGTCTCTCAATTCCGGCAAAACAACCAGTGTGGAAGACAGGACGAAAGCATCTATCCCATCAAGAGAAACATCAAGACCAAACGCCTCCATTATCAAACCAAGCAACGTACGCTCATGTGTTCCTTCTGCAAAAACCTCACAAATAACCGTACGATAAAATGGCGTATAGTACGGCTGTGATAACAGCTCTGCAATGCGCCGGGCATAAGCGTAACTTCTTAATTCTTTCCGAGAGTAATACGAATACTTGTACCTTTTAAGATAGCGTCTTATTCTTTTTGCGTGACCCGCGATATATCTTTTCTTCCTATATCGCACATCCTCAAGCATCATCTGCCGGTGGATGATTTTGTCACAGTGGTTAACCGTAAAGTGTATTCCACGCTCAACATATCCGACACTACCACCCCACCACCGTCCTTTTTTCTTCCACTTCTCGCGCTCCTCAAGCACGATGGCGGTCATACACTTAACAATATCCGGATACACAAGTACCGTTTCTTCTTCCGAGAGCCCACGCATTCGTATACGAGGTTTTAGATTCCAACGGCATCCAGCCCTGTTCCCCGCCTTATCTTTTGGGCGTTTTTCCAACTGCGCATAGGGTCGCGTACGCGAGTACCCGACTTCCATAAGAACACTTTCTTGCAAGAAGACGTCCTTATGTTGAACAGGGCCCAGAACAGCAATAATCTTAGCATAAGGAAGACCATTCGCTCTTCGGTCTCCATTATCAATTACAGCTAGCCTGCCCTCCTTCTTAAGCACTACGACAAACCGTGCATATCGCAACATATTTTTTGCATCGCGGTTTAGTTTACCAAGTGTTACTCCTCTAGAGAGGAGCGTATTTGCTTTGGTCATAATCGCCCCTCCTTTCAATGTCCAATATAAATCCTACTCCAGGTTACCAGCGAGTGAGTAATAAGTCAAAATGCCCGATTATAGTCGGGCATTTTGACTTATCTACATTTTATTTATGATTTTTTATGTCCACCGCGCTTCCATGTACGGTTTTTCCAGATGAGCGGGGCGAACAAATCATTTTCTGGTTCAACGAACAATTGAGTATCAAGTGATGCGGGGCGATTTTTGAAAACGATACCTTTTGCGGAACGAATGACGACCACCGGCATGCGCTCATCGCACTCACCCATTGAAAATACCGCTGCTGCTGCGAGCTGGTCGGCAAGATTGGCAACTTCAACTTGCATAGCGCGCCCAAACAAATCTAATTTCCCACGATAGTCGCGCAAAGGATCAAACCCATCCCACGCAAGCGCAATACCAAACGCACCGCGACGCAACGGAACACTCACCGAGTCTGTAATAATGACGCCGACCGTAGTGAGTGAATAGTTCTTCATGAAAAACTGGCGCAAACGGCGCGCACTTTTGAACGGGTCTTTCGGATATAAAATAAGATGCCCGTTGGCATTGCTTTCATCAATGCCGGACGCACCCGCCATATTCCCGTGGGCAATGGTAAAACAGTGGCGCCATCGTGTATTTTGCGGAGCATCAAAATACCAATCCGCTTCTTGTCGCGCTAATTCATATTTATCATATTGTTCTTCCGGCACACACTCACCCTCATCAATAGAAACTACCTTTGAGGAAACGGCAATGATATCTCCATTTTGCGGAGCAAATGAAGAATTGC